>JBFFVR010000142.1:0-4384 GCA_041570685.1 Promineifilaceae bacterium (SeqCode) | reverse complement strand
TGGCTATTAATGGCAGCAAGGCTACGGCTAGGAAGGCCGTCACCAACTTTTCACGAAGGCTGAAATGGGGGAATCTCCGCAACGAATAGGCTACTAAGATCAAGCCTGCGCCGATAGCCATTAGTAAAAATAGGCCTGATCCAGATGGTAAGTCTTCACGCCGCGCCCCGGGCCAGAAAAGGTCTAGCAATAACATGAGCAGACCTGCTACCAGGAATAAAGCCACGAGACGGGTTAAATAAGCTGGAGGGAATGTTTCCAAGGCAGCGCTTGCAGCGACTAGGGTAAAAACAATTGCTGCCAATAATCCGATACCCCCGAATTGAGCAATGAAGAAAATATATACAACGCCCAGGGCAATGAGGGAGAGGCTAATGCCTAGAACTATTTGCTCCTGTCTGATGAGCAGTACCCCTACTAAGACGACAACGATAGCCGTGATAGGAACGAGGGCATCCAGAGCCCGTCCAGATGCTTGGAAGACAAACCAGCTGGCTACCGAGATCAGCACCAGTAAGATTGCGATAACAGCCGCCACGATCAATGCTCTTCGCATTGATTGGTTTTCTCTATCTAGCTCTTCATTTTGTCTAGCTGCTGGCACAGCCATAGTGAATTCTCCAGCCAAGTAACTTTATAAATCATCTCGTACCTGAGAAAGATCGTTGTATCATAGCATAGTTCAGCAGATCAATTTGTGAAGAAAGCGTAAGCCTCTAAGGGGTTTTCCATCGAAAATATGAGACTTTGGCTTAAGATTCGTCTTCATTTTTTTGATATGATCTGTCATCAAAACTTAGTCTGGCACGTTTTTTTACTAGTCCTACTTATATTAGCCGCGAGCTTCTTTGATCATTTTGCCCGGCTAATAATCCTGATAAATATCACCTCGATTTCAACATAACTTGGTTTGCATCGCGACCTATTGGGAGTAACCAGTGTCAATATCCCCATTTCTTAAGCCCTCGAATGCCTTCTGTACGGCTGATTTGCACGCTTCTGGGATCTTGTCTTCCCAATTATGGTATGGAGCTAATCCAACACCGTCACCAGATACAGTCCCTTTCCGAGGACCGTTTTCCAACATGCCATTTGCATAATCTCGCACAGCCTTGGCAGCGACCACGCCTACATTTTTTGAAGCGCTGGTCAATAGAGAGTTTGTGATCTCAGGGAATGTATAATATTGATCAACATCAACGCCGATAGCCATCAGGCCCATATCATGCGCAGCCAATAAGCCCCCATTGCCAGTATTTCCACCTACCCCAAAAATCACATCTGCCCCTTCTTCAATCTGTCGCTCACCGACGCGCTTTCCTGCATAGGCGTCATTAAAGGCAGGTAAATACTCATTCAAGGTAGTAACCTCTGGATTTACTGCCCTCGCTCCATTTTGATAACCAGTCACGAATCGTTCAACAGGGGGAATTTCCATCCCTGACACTGATCCAATTACATCCGTTTGCGTCATACAACCAGCCAAGGTGCCAGCGAGATATCCAACTTGGTCTTCTGCAAAAGTTAAACTGGTCACGTTCTGTAAACCACCCGCAGTCGTGTAACAATTATCAACATCCTCCGGGCATCCAGCTCCAGGGAAGTACTCAACGTCGATAATGGCGAAGCGAATATCGGGATTTGCCCTTGCCGCTTCGGCCGTTGCTTGGGCCATCAGAAAACCAACCGTAAGGATGAGCCCACACCCTTCCTCAACAAACCCATTGATATAGGGCACATAATCTTCGTCGGATGTTGTGACAATATGGGCGAAATCAAGGCCTGCCTCTTGGGCTGCTTCTCGAGCACCCTTTAGCGTAAATTCATTAAAGCCCTTATCGTTCTCGCCACCTGTATCAAGAACAACACATACCTTTCCAGGCTCATCCGTTGTGCATGCCGAAATGACAGCGCTCGAGAGCACGACGATTAGCAACCCAATGCTAACGCGCTTCCGAGTCATGACCGCCTCCTGAAGAAAAACGCATTTAACCAAGTTATGTTACCATAATGATAGCATATACTGCCGGTATATTACAGGCGGCAACTTCGCTCAGTTAGTTTTTGGGCGGGGAAATATGTCCTATCACCTAGCAGGTTGGCGACTTTGAGTCAATGACCAGCCCAATATTGGACTAGAATTGGTCAATTAGGATCACCTTTTTTTTGGGCTTCAAGCTCGGCTGATAGTAGCTTATTGACCATGGCTGGATTGGCTTTTCCCTTAGTGGCTCGCATGATCTGTCCCATAAACCAACCACGCAACTGTTCCTTTCCCTCTAAAAAGGATTCTAGTTGCTGCGGATTTTGGCTTAAGGTGTCTTGAATAATTTTAGCGATCTCTTGCTCATCCGATATTTGCGCCATGCCTCTTTCGTTCACAATTGAAAGAGGATCCTCCCCTGATTCAAACATCTGACCAAGCACTTCCTTTGCGGTGTTATTATTGATAACAGCCTTGTCAATCAACTTGATCAAGGCAACTAAACTATTGGGTGTTACCAGAATCTCATCTATCGCTTGTTTATGCTCGTTCATCAAGCCAAATAAAGAGTTGATCATCCAGTTAGATACGGCTTTAGGATCCCCACCCGAATCGATGGCCACCTCAAACCACGTCGCCACCGATCTATCTTCTGTGATTACCTCAGCTTCATACGTGGAAAGGCCAAAACTCCGTCGATATCGTTTGACCTTCTCATAAGGCAGCTCTGGTATGGAAGAACGAGTATCTTCGATCCAATTCTCGGAAATAGCAAGCGGTGGAAGATCTGGCTCAGGGAAATAGCGGTAGTCATGGGCTTCTTCTTTGTCACGCTGGCTATAAGTTACTTGTCTAGCTTCGCTCCATCCCATGGTGTCTTGCACAACCCGGCCACCGGACTGAAGGATTTCTCGTTGGCGCTCCAATTCGTAATTGCTGGCGTCGACCAGGGCCCTGAAACTATTTAGGTTCTTAATTTCTGTCCGTGTTCCTAGCTGATCACTTCCTACTCTTCTCAGGCTAACATTGGCTTCAAAGCGAATGACGCCTTTTTCCATATCCCCTGAATTTACCCCCAAATAGCGCAAAATTTGGCGTAATTTCAAGGCATAAATTCGCGCATCCTCCACAGACCTGATATCAGGCTCAGAAACGATTTCTAGCAATGGTACACCGGAGCGATTGAAATCTACTAACGAGCCTTGTTGATTTTCCAAATGGGTGAGTTTGCCAGTGTCCTCTTCCAGGTGTACTCTGCGAATTCGAACTCGAAAAGTCTCTTCACTCTCACCATTTCTTTCCACATCAAGCCAGCCATTTGTAGCTAATGGAAGTTCATACTGGCTGATCTGAAAGGCTTTGGGTAAATCCGGATAGAAGTAGTTTTTTCGAGCAAATACGTTCTTATGCTGAATTGTACAGTTGAGAGCCAGACCGACTCGCATTGCAAGTTCAACAGCTTTCTTATTAATCACCGGTAACATGCCAGGCATTCCTAGACACACGGGACAAACGGCCGTGTTGGGCTTTGCTTGGACGCTATCGACCACGCGACAGCCGCAAAACATCTTGCTTTGAGTCATTAACTCAGCATGTACTTCCAAACCGATGACCGGCTCAAAATCGAGCATTGTATCGATATTTGTACTATTTAGACTTGATTCCACACGCTTCCTCTTACACCAAATACCCTATTATACAGTAGCGTGATTGCTTAAAGCCTTTTCGTAAAGCCCAGCCATCTTAGCTACTTGGCCTGACCAGCTAAACCCATCAAGGGCATATTGGCTGGCATAAGATCCTTTTGTCTTTTTGGTTTCATTTTCGATCTCGGCGATTATCGCCTGGGCCAGTGCATTCTGGTCGTCGACTGGCACCAAGGAGCCTACATCATCATTAATAAAATCTGGTAGACCTCCTTCATTGGTAGCTACAACAGGCGTACCACATGCCAAGGCTTCGACCGCGACCAGGCCGAATGGTTCGATCCGGGAGGGAACAATGGAAACATCGGCCGCATTATAGATCCTGGCCACGGTTGGTTGGGGTTGGTGACCTAAAAAGTGGATATTTTTCAGCTTCAATTCTTTTTGCAAATCGTTCATCTCATCCCACAGTTGGCCGTGTCCAACCAGGACGGTCTGCACGCCTGGAATGACCTCTTCGTAAATCGCCGCCGCTTTTAATAAGACATCAATCCCCTTAAAATCAGTGAATTTGCCGACAAAACTAACCAGTGGTTGATTTTTCTTCACCGCAATATCGAATTCAGCTAATACGCTTGTTTTGGTCGCTTCTGGAAGGATGCGAAAGATGGCGGTATCGAAGCCATTCCAGATCAAATGAACCTTTTCCTCAGGCACTCTGTAGGTATCAACGGTGTCTTTGGCTACTTGACGA
>JBFFVR010000141.1:0-4388 GCA_041570685.1 Promineifilaceae bacterium (SeqCode) | reverse complement strand
TGTGCATCTTTCAACGTAACTTAAGGCAATACGCCGAGAGAAATTCGCTTCCCCTTACCGGCGATGCGGTGCTTCAGACGCCACCGCTCGCCACCACCGGCGGATACCTCAATGTGGTGGTGCTATTCCGCTTATCGCATACACGCAAAGACCCATCTTCGAGTGGCCTTTGTGTATTTGGTGGTGATCCGTACTAGCGAATCATGTATGTAGTTTATTGATGTATATGTATTAATTAAGTTACTGGACGCCCAGTTGCCCCCATATTTTCCCCCGACCTGCCGCAAGAATGAAACTTAAAAGCAGCACCCAATAACAAACCAGGCCGCAACTGCAATCTCATCCGAGATTACGCCCCGATCCCATAGCTCCAAAACCATATGCGCTAGTTCCCCATCAACCAGCAGGGCTTCGATGTAGGGATCGGTGAACATTTTGACAGCCTGACGCCCGCCCTCCAGGGCATCCAGATCAATAATCAGGCGATAGAGCCTGATATGGGCCCCATCCAGAAGGGACGTGGGGGCAAATTATGGGATTGGGATGATCGTGATAGGGGTGCTTGTCACGTCGCTACAAAAAAAGAGCGATGTCGGCCAAGCACCCCAAAAGCTGCCGTTGAGCTAGAAAGGCCCCAGAGTTGATATACGTTTTCTTGCAGTTGATACGGATCGTCGGGGTGGCGGTAGCGGCGCTGACTTTAGTAAGCAACTGAGTCTTGTCGGCTTTCTGACTATGCTCAGTTTTAGTTGACCGTACCCCTGCATTAGAGCATGGGGCCATTTGGGAAAATCAGCTTATCAGGCCGCTTCCTTTGCGAACATTGCAGGCGGTTTCTTGCCCAATGAACGCTGCGGCCTGACGTGGTTGTAGTGACGCTGCCTGCCATCGATCGATCGATGATCTTGCATCCTCGTTGCTGGCGAACCAGCGCAGGTCGAGACAGTACGCAAGCATCTTGCCGTTAAAGCTCTGAACAAACACACTTTGTGTCGGCCTGCCGGGCTCGTCGATGTGCAGCTTCACGCCGAGGCACCGGCCTCGTGATTCTTCAGGATCGAAATAATCTTCTCTTCGGAATAGCGCTGGCACTTCATATTGGGGTCTCCTCTTCTCAAAAGTACAAGGAAACCCCAAATACCGCATGGCTCGAATTACGGGGATACGGTCAACAAGTAACAAAAAACTGGAACCCAGATGATCGGGACTTAAATTGAAAAATTTCTGACCATTCTCAATGATCTTTCTTGTCTCTCTTCCGGGGTTGCTAGCGTTTTTGTGAAGGCGGCGTTTGAAATCGGCCATTGGTTCAGAGGCGTCTTGGCGTATTTTTCGTGGGCCTTAACACTTGACAGTCGTTTGACGACTATCGAACCGTCTTGGTCAATCTTGCGCTCTACATCCAAGAAGCCTCTCGGGTCATCAGCTTTATCATCAAAAGTATCTTCGTATAGCCCCCCTATATTCAGATTTAGGACGATCGATGGCTCATCTAAACTGCCGAACCAGTGCACGTTTCTATAGTTCTCTCCCGTTACCATGCAATCCCCAAGCCCAATGGTATTCTCCAATACAGGTCGAATGCGCACGTGATTATCATCTTCCCTCTGGATTCGATCATACTGTCGGGCCCTGAGTTTACCCGCTAAGCACAACTGTACAGAGGCCGTGTCATGGTGCATATGGGGCGGATGACATTGGCCAGCCGGAATGTAAAAAACATTAAGCTCGATCCGATTTCCTGATTTTGCCAAGTACTTTCTATACAGCCTGATAGTCAGCATTTTGCCGGGGTCGAGGGACAAGAAGGCTCTTAAATCGTGTTCAAGCCCGGCCGTGCTAAGGAAATCCTTTATTTGATTGATTAGTTCTAAGTCAGTTATACGCTCTGCCCGGAAGGCCTCTATGGAACGATGCACAAATTCAATTACAGGTCCGGTATAGTACGTCTCCCAACCAATTTTTCCGCATATTCTATGTATGACGAATGGACGGTCAAATATCCTTTTTCCTAAGTAATAGTCCATCTTTACGAACCAGGGTGACTGCATCACGTAGATGATGGGTTTGAAAATACTCATACGCTAGAATCCCCGTTTTCAGCTGCTGGTCACACACCAACTAACTTTTATCGCGGCATACCGCCTGCCCACCTGACCCAGCCTATCTCGATATAACATCTTTGACACTCACCGCTTCTGTCATCGTAACAAGTATATTGCGGTCTGATTGAAATGGTCGACGACCATGAGAAACGAGCATATTGTCGATAAGAAGAACGTCGCGAGATTCCCACGGAAAAGCACTCGAATGTTCCTCGTATAAACGGCGTAGCGTTGCAACAACATCCTCCTCAATTTCCTCACCATTGCCGTAATAGGTATTGTAAGGCAGACCATTCTTGCCGAAGTTTGAAACGAAAAAGTCTTTGATATCGGGTTCAAGAGAATGCACATTAAAAAACGTGCCGTGGTTAAACCAACACCAGTCACCCGTATCGGGGTGAACAATGCTGGTATCTCTGCAGTATTCAAGTACCGGGGTACCGTCGTCGTTCCATGAAAGATTTTCGATGAAATTTCTTCCGCAATAACTTTCGAGCTCTTCTCTGGTTTCGACGTTAAACGCTTTTTTCCATGGAATTCCCATATTGTTCGAAAAGCGTCGGACATACATTAGTTTCTTGGCCTCGAATTTTTGACGTACATCGTCAGGAATGTCTCGGTAAACTAGTCTGCAATTTGACAGCGGCGTTTCTCCCCCTATATTCGGCGGAACGTCGCAGTAAAAAAATAGGTACTTTGGCCACACACTTGAATACGACTTTTCATTGTGAAAAAAGATTGTCCGATTCTTGTCATACTTTGTAGAGGTTGCGGTATTGCTTTTGACATGGTCTCTCGGTGAGGTGGCTTCCAAATATTCAACCCAATCCGCTGACGTGCAGGCTTCTGCAAATCGTTCGAAATCTTCAACCCCGTGTATTGGGAAGCCCCGAAAGAGTATTGCTCCATACTCGGATAATAGGGTTCTCAATTCTTCTTTGTGGCTCTTCGCCCAATCGACAATGTCAAGCTTGTTGTTTGTATTCGTGAAAACGATCGGTAGTTTCTTGTCGTTTAAAAAATGAGTCTTTAGTGCCATTGTGTATCGTCAACCTGTAATGTGGAAACAGCATTTTCTTTTCGAAACGTAGGTGAGCTGGGCGTCGCCAACTCGGCACAAATTTGCTTGGCTTGGGCAGGACGATATCACAACAGGACGCCATGCACCGCGACATCCAATATATCAGAATATCAATAGCTCACAGGTGATACATGGCAGTCAAAATAATCTAGAAAAATCACAAGAAGCAGCGAGGAAAGCGCGGGTTGCTATGCGAATGCTAGAGGGATCAATAGAAATACATATTTCAGGGCGCCCGGACAGATAAATTAAGAGCAGGTTGAGTCAAACGCACTGCCTGCTCTCCGGTCCTAATAACTACTCAAGCAAGTCGCGAATTCAGATCCGATGCTAATTCTGCAACGAAAGTATCATCGCGCATGCTACGGTAATGGATTGCGAGTTTGCCAAGTTGTTTGGATAAACGGCGAGTGCGGTTTGAATTTTGTCCCATGTTCAGTCTAATGGACTCCAGATTTCTAATGTACGGGCGAAATTGCGCGGCTACGATCCCTGCATGGGGCGAAACCGGCTCGACCAATAATACCTTCGCCTCTAAGGGCTGCAGTCGATATGTATGCTGGCAGCGTGCCTGTAACTGGTACTGGATAAACAATCTCTCGAAGCTATCGGCATCAAAACCTGGAGTCAGCTGTTCTGCCTTGGTCTGTAAGACCGAATAAAATTGATCCGGCGCCAGACCTTCGAACTCGTCTTCAAACAGTGCGAACGGAAGATCTGAGTTGAGTTCTAAAAGCCCAGAAAGACTCATTATGTACATTTTGTCCTGCTTTGCTTCCGCAATAATTTGCTCGATTTGGCCGCCTGTCCAAGTGAGGTTGTTCTCTACCTCGGGTCTTCGAAATTTTCCCACGAATCGCAGAATAGGGTCACGAAGCCGGCCGGCAAGACGGACAAGTTGGGTGATCAGTGGATGCCGAGATATTGACTGATGCACCCAATAGCCGTAATGCCACTTCTTCTTATAATCGAGTACTAGTGGGTCAATGAGTACGAGCAGCGCAACCGTGTGCCCTCGTAAGCGGAGCTGGCGGACTATTTCGTATCCGAAGGAACCGGCTGATGAATAGGCGCCTATGTAATAAGGTCCCTCAGGCTGATGCGACTGAATTGCGTCCACATAATCTGCCACCCAGTGCTGGAAACCTTGCGTCGGATCGCGATCACCCCAGAGGTAAGGATCACGGACTCCGATAACTGGT
>JBFFVR010000140.1:0-4392 GCA_041570685.1 Promineifilaceae bacterium (SeqCode) | reverse complement strand
TAGCGCCTGAACTACTGATGCGACAACCGCCATCAAGGCCGGATCGGGCACAGTGCTCTGAACCAATGAATGTATGGCCGGGATGAGGAGCAACTCCAAGACGCCTCCGAGGACGCCACCACCTGAATCTTGATTAGATACCAATTAACCGTGGCACCCGCCATGCCCTGCTTTGTGGAAATCAAATAGCGCATTGATTTAACAGCTGGGATTGTGTCAGGTATGCTAGCAAGATGCACCAAGCCTCAACGAATCATTCAAATATACAGAAGCAGCAGAAAACAGAATTTCTGATGTTGGTGGTCATTCTAAGTATGCTTGCGGCCGGGCTTCGATTCTATGATTTGGGGAGTGACAGTCTATGGCTTGACGAAATCCTCACCCTCAAAACAGCCCGCTTCGGTCTGAATGGTGGAATAAATAATCTTGATCACCCGCCTCTCTTCTTCTGGTTGACTACAGGCATCCTTTCCACAGTGGGGGAAAATGAATTCGTCGTCCGTTATTTATCGGCCGTTGCGGGTATTCTCGCTATTCCACTTATAGCTGTATTTGGTAAGCTGGCTGGATGGCCAAGAGCTGGACTGTGGGCCGCATTTCTGTTAACCCTGGCACCATTTCACATCCGTTATTCCCAGGAAGCCCGCCACTACGCTTGGCTTATGACATTCTCTTTAGCTAGCTACGTTTTATTATATTTAGCGCTATCCAGAAAGAGTTTACGATGGTGGGTGTACTTCGCTCTTGTCACGATTCTCAACCTGTACACACACTATGGTGCCTTCTTAGTCTTGGCGACAGAAATAATCCTGATCGCTATCTGGCTGATGCCTAGGCTATGGCATCAGCGCTGGCGCGCGCTGTTTGGACCACTGCTGGCTGGAGGCATCATTTTGCTGCTTTATCTGCCATGGCTCGGCCGCTTGCAGGTAGCCCTTGCCCGCAATGTCGGCGATGCTGCGTTGCGCAGTGGAGGTAATTTCTCTTCACTCGCCACTTGGTTGCAGAATATTTTCTTCGAATTTGGATTTAGAATAAGTGGCTTGCCATTTTTGTCGTTAGCCCTTTGCCTGGCCGGATTAATTATTCTAGCCCAAAGGCGCCAATGGCAAATCCTGGGAATCGTGTTGTCCATTTTGGTTGTGCCGCCTATCCTCATTTCCACGTTTCAAGTTGACCGTTACGCCTTTCCCAAGTACATCATTTATATGCTTCCTGCCTATCTCTTGGCAATAGGAGTCACTTTGGATGCTCTAATTAGTATGGCATCCAGCCGGTTTCCACACAGATATCGAACCGTCTATCTGATCGGAGCGCTGACTCTCGCCGTCATCGGCGCATTGGCTATCTGGCCTAAGATTCGTAGGGAATACGATTATATGGAGCGCGACTGGCGGGGGGTCGTCGACCGGCTAGGTGAACTGGCTCAGGAAGGTGATATTTTTGTCCCCTTGACTCTTGATCTCGATGACGGATTTAACCAAGGATATGTCGTCACCCCTTTCTATTTAGACCGTGTCTTCGACCAATACACGTTACTTGAGGGTAATAACCTGAATCCTGCTCAACTTGGGGAGTTGACTAAAATGGGTGCTCAGGTTTGGCTTCTGGCTCTCGACCGCATACCACCATTACCAGTAACAGGTGAAAGCTTTGTCGTCGAGCAATTCGAGGGTTCTGTCTATCTCATCTACCTCACCTCAAGGTCGTTGTCGCCGACTGAGACCCTGACACAATTATATGGTGACCTGATACCAATAACGAGATCGCCTTCACCCCAGTGTTTTCTACAACAAGGTCTGGCTGCATTGAACGTAGTTTCCCTCAACTATCAGGCGGCCAAAGAAGTCCTAGATAGCTCCATTACCCAGTGTCCTGACCAGGCTGGAAGCAAGGAGTATCGCCTTGAGCTCAAACACCAGATGCTGGATTATTTCAGTAATGAGGGTCAGTTGCCGCTAGCGTACGGGCTAGCTCTGTCGCTGTTGGAAGAAAATCCGAAAGATCAGGCGGCCCTAGAGGTGATCACAGAAACGAATCTCATACAAATGTTTCTTGATGGTCAGGCGGAAATAATGGGAGATCCATTGCCCGAGCCCGTTGAGGTCCGGCGTTTCACAATGCCACACAATGGTGACTGGGGCAATGTAATTTTTCTTCATCCGCCGGGCTCCGTTTCGTTTGATATTAGCATGCCTGAATCACCTACGGCTTTGACTTTCCGAATAGCACTCGCACCAGAAAGTTGGGGATGGGGTGGCGATGGTAGCACATTCGTCGTCAAAGCTCAGACTGCAGGTGGACAACCACAAACGTTGTTTCGTCAGCATGTTAGCAATGATTCTTCCGATCAAGATTGGCATGATGGACGAGTTTCGCTAGCCGACTACGCGGGGCAGTCAATAATTCTTACTCTGTCCACCGAAAGTGGTCCGGCCGGCGACACCACTGGTGATTGGGCCGGTTGGGAGATGCCTAGAATTGTGAGGATGCCATCGCCTCGTTAGTATTGACGATCTGGTCGGATTTCTGATCATCGCCCTTTTCCCCACACTCCTTTGTCTACACTTTCCAGTAGCTGTTGCAAGTGCGTTGTTTCATGCTCAACGAAATGGTTCGAATCTATGGGTTCTTCCGCTGCTTCCCTCTCCATTTACTTGCGATAATCTGCCAATCTTTCGCCCAGTGTCTGCAGACGTTGTTTCAGCGCTTCTCTCTGAGAAGTGATGCTGGCCTCCTCGACTTCTTCCGTCAAAAGCTCGCCAATACTATTGGCATGGAAAATTCGTTTGGACATCCAATCAGCCGTTTCGTCGCCTTCGGTGAGATCACAGTATTTCAGCAAAATCGTCTTAAGAACGGAGGTGTGGTCAAATACCTGGCTACTCACCCCGCCACTCTTGACATATGGGGAAACAACGATTGTGGGAACCCGGACACCGTAACCCAGTTGTTCCATTTCCGGATAATCATCTTGAACCGGAAATTCTTTGGGATCGACATGGTCATAAAAGCCGCCATGCTCGTCGTAGGCTATGATGAACAGGATTCTGTCATGGAGCTCGCTCTCGATGATGGCCTTATAAATCTCGTACACCCCCTCTTGCCCTAGCAGAACATCGCTTGGCGCATGATCGTCAGTTGCTGTGCGCATATTCCCCGATTGAACAAAGTTGGGATCGATCCATGTTACTGCTGGAAAGTCTTTCGAGGATTTGGCTTTTTTCAAACGATATTTGAATTCGTCAAAGTGCGCTACGGCACCGTGCTCCATCCCCATCTTCCGGCGCAGCAAGTGATAATAATACAATAGCTTTTTAAGCGTCTTGGAGCCGGCCATCGTCGCTCTAGCCAGCACTCTCGTCCGATGTTTGTTCCAAAAAGCCACAAAAGGGATGTCCTGGTAATAATAACCCCATTCAACCCCTTCCTCTTCGAGCCTTTCGAATATGGTTAGGATCTTGTGATACTTTAGAATGTCTCGAAATCCAGATTCTGCATCCTCCTGAAATTCAGGTTTTTTAACCGGTTGAACTGTATGTCCATTGGATGTGCCACACATAGCATAGGATCGATTTGGCACCGTTGGACCGGGCATCGAACTGAACCATCTATCACATATGAGATATTGTTCGGCCAGCAAATCATACATTGGCAGTTCTTCATGGTTGTAATAACCCATAACTAAGCCCGGGAAAATATCTTTGTGTACCGAATTGAAATTCCGGACATAGCCATTGCCTTTCGTGTGAATTTGCTTCAAGACACAGACACAGAAATGACAGGGGTCTATGATTTGCCATTTGCCTTCAGCTTTGGGACCGGCTTTGTATAAAAAAGCTTTCTCATTTGTCCAGGTGCTAGGATCGGGTTGCCAGGGCTGTCCGTCGGGCCCGTTCTCCCATAGCTCTCTAGCTTTTCGTGTATTTTCGCTTTGCGAGTCGAAATTCAAATGAAATACAGGGTAATCAACATCTTTTCGGGAATTTTACTCGTCTCCTTTTAGTCCATCGACATCACTTCTGTTTTTACCCCCCAGCTCTTCGGGCAAACTTAAGTAGCCCAACATGTGGTCAAATGATCGATTTTCCATCATCAGAATAATGATGTGGTCAAATTTGTCGAGATTATTAGACATATTAGAGCCTTTCGATATAAGTGCTTGGCACGTTCAAACGAAGCCAGGACCTGTTGCTGCAAGGTTCGAGTCGGACAAAAATCTCGCTTTTTGACGGCCGGCGGTTTTCGCCCTAACGGGCTATTTGGACTTGAAAATTATAGTGGTTATTCTTATCTTATCACTGAATTGCTGTTGTTGCAGATGCAATGGCTAGCCTAGCGTGAGTGTTTGCTTAAGAAGCGGCTTGATGGCTAAGTAGTGTAGGCTAATGC
>JBFFVR010000139.1:0-4434 GCA_041570685.1 Promineifilaceae bacterium (SeqCode) | reverse complement strand
CGCCAAGTCATACAATCCGCTCAAACGATCTGGTGCTAGATATACTTCGATGCGTTCATCCAGCAAGCCTTGTTCTTTCGCGAGTCTTGGCCAGTCATAACGTTCGTCAAGCGAACCTGGAAACGTGTTCAACTAACCCCAATCGCTAAGGAGATGAGGATGGACATCTTTGAGAAGTGCGGTTATTTTACAGCCGCCCGCGAGGCGATGAATGCCGGTTTATACCCCTACTTCGTTCCCTTGGATGATACAGAAGGAACCGAAGTAACCGTCAACGGTCGTAAAATCATCATGATTGGCTCAAACAACTATCTGGGATTAACCACACACCCAAAAGTGCGTGCGGCCGCTATCGAAGGTATTGAGAAATTTGGCACAAGTTGTACCGGCTCTCGTTTTCTCAATGGAACGCTCAAGCTCCACCAGGATCTGGAAAGACGCCTGGCGGCATTCGTCGGCAAAGAAGCCGCTTTAGTATTCAGTACTGGCATGCAGGGGAATCTAGGTGCCATTTCGGCTCTGGTAGGACCAAACGACTATGTAATCATAGACAAGGATAACCATGCCAGTATCGTCGATGGCTGCCGCTTGAGCATGGGTAAGATGAAACGCTTTAGACATGGCGACCTGAATCACCTCGAGCGTATATTGAAGAAGCTACCACCCGATGCTGGCAAGCTGGTTGTTGTAGATGGTGTATTTAGTATGGGTGGCGATATCGTGGACTTGCCTGAGCTAGTTCCCTTATGCCAGCGATATGGCGCGCGAATATATGTTGATGATGCCCATTCTCTTGGTGTTTTAGGCAACGGCAGGGGAACGGCCGCCCATTTTGGGCTGACGGACGAAGTCGATCTAATCATGGGTACATTTAGTAAATCGTTTGCATCGATTGGTGGCTTTATCGCTGGCGATGAAAAAATATTGCACTATATACAGCACCAAGCCCGCTCGTTGATCTTTAGCGCTAGCTTACCGGCACCAAATGTAATGACTGTTATGGCAGCCTTGGATATCATGGAGTCGGAACAGCAACACGTGGAACAGTTATGGGACAACGGCAATAAAATGTTGGAGGGTCTTAGAGGCTTAGGCTTTAATACTGGAAATACTCAAACGCCGATTATCCCGGTCATTATCGGAGAGAATGAGCCAACTTTCCTTACCTGGCGGTTGTTGTTTGAGCGAGGACTATATACAAATCCGGTTGTATCGCCTGGCGTTCCCCAAGGGCAATCATTGCTGCGAACTAGCTACATGGCCACTCATACAGAAGAACAATTAGACTGTGCCCTGGATATAATGGCAGATGTAGGGAAACAATTAGGCCTCATTGCCTGACCAATTGATAATCTTCTCAACTTTTATCTTGAAGCAAATTTCAACCGGATCCTAATCGATCCGGTTTTTTTGTGGGAGCCTTGGGAACCAAATAGGATTCTTCTACGTCATTAATTTGTCGGCCCAACTGAAGAAAACGTTTGTTGTCCGTTGCCAAATCGTAAACTGAGCATAAAGCAGTCCAACTGCCTTATGATTAAAGTGTATAAAATGGCAGTAGATGGTTAATTTGTTTAAGAAAATCTGATTGATGATTATGTCAATTAATTAATGGATTTGATATTTTCGCTAGATTATTGTTGAGAAAATGATGATAAATGATGAGCCTACCAGACCGGTCAGGTACGTGTATCAAACACCTGAAAAGACTCGACGTCGAGGCTGTGGCTGCTTTACGAGCCTATTCCTTGGGGGATTGCTGCTATTAACATTGATCGTGCTCCTCGGCACGTCCATCGTTGGTATCTTTATCTATAGTGGCCTGTCCTCTGAAATTGAAGATGGTATCGCCGCCTTGGATTCTGCAAGGGATCGACAATCCTTCGAAACAACTCGAATAACCGATCGCAATGGCGAATTGCTTTGGGAGATTTTCGGCGAGGGGAAACGAACCAAGGTCTCTTTGGAACAAATTCCAGAGGAACTGATCATGGCCACTATTGCTACTGAGGACGACACCTTTTATGAAAATATTGGCCTCGATGCGCCATCATTGGTGGCTGCTCTGATCGCCAATCTGCGCAATCCTGATGATCGACCGCAGGGTGCCAGTACAATTACCCAGCAGCTGGTGCGCCATATTGCCTTCGAATACGAAGAACGTGCGGCTGTTAGTTATAGTCGCAAGGCCAAAGAAGCCATTTTAGCCTGGATGATGAATCGAAGATTCAGCAAAGATGACATCCTAGAGATGTATCTGAATGAGATCTATTACGGAAATTTATCTTATGGCATTGAAGCGGCGGCGCAAACTTATTTCAAGAAACCAGCGACTGATCTTTCTTTGGCTGAATCTAGTTTGCTCGCCGCCTTGCCCCAAAGTCCTATTGAGCTGGACCCGCTAAATGATCTTGAAGCGGCTAAACAGCGCCAATGGCTTGTCCTTAATCTCATGGTTCGAGAAGGATACTTATCCCAGGAGGAAGCGGAAGCCGCCTACCTAGAAAAACTAGAATTCGCCGCTCAAGAAGTTAGCTTGCAAGCACCCCATTTTTCTGTATATGTTCGCCAACTATTGGAAGAACAGTTTGGTCCAGAGATCGTTGCTAATGGGGGGCTGCGAGTAACAACTTCCCTCGACCTAGAATACCAACGCTTGGCGGAGTATCTGGCCAGACAACATATTTCAGAGATAGGCATTGAGCATAATATGAACAATGCATCGCTGGTGGCTTTAAAACCAGGAACGGGTGAGATTCTGGCGATGTTAGGTAGTTTAAATTATCGGAACGAGGCTATCGACGGAAACGTGAATATCGCTCTCAGCCCCCAACAGCCCGGCAGCGCCATTAAGCCGGTGACTTATGCGGTCGCTTTATCACCTGAAATCGATTCGGGCATACCGCTTTGGTCGGTGGCAGACATCTTGTGGGATGTTCCAGTTGATTATCAACAGTATGATGGCTCGATTTACTCACCGGTCAATTATGATCGGCGTTTCCATGGTCCGGTTCGTCTGAGAGACGCCCTAGCGAATAGTTACAATGTGCCAGCTGTTCTCCTTTTACAGGATATCGGCATCACGAAGATGATCGAGCTTGCGGGTCAGATGGGTATTACTTCATTTAGGGAAGATCCTGAACGATATGGTTTATCCCTCACCTTAGGCGGAGGAGAATTAACTCCTCTAGAATTGACGAATGTCTATAGTACGCTAGCAAATCAAGGTTTTTACATTCCGCCAGCCGCCATTCTCAAGGTTGAAAATAGCAGCGGTGAGGTACTATATGAATACCAACCTCCCGAACCCCAACAAGTACTCGATCCTAGAGTCGCTTTTTTGATTAGCGATATTTTGGATGACGATGATGCCCGGATTTCGGCAATGGGACCTAGCAATCCACTAGATCTGCCCTTCCCAGCGGCAGCAAAAACCGGGACGACGAACGATTTTCGCGATAATTGGACTGTAGGTTATACGCCTGGATTGGCAGTAGGTGTCTGGACAGGGAACACAGATAATAGTGAAATGTTGAACGTTAGTGGCTTGACCGGGGCCGCACCACTTTGGTCAGACTTTATGCAAGCAGTTTACGGCAACTATGATCTGTTGACAGTTTTAGATAGTGAAGGAAGTAAGCCACCATCGGAATTTGTCGCTCCAGCCGGTCTAGAACGAAAAAACATCTGTGATTTGCAGACTGTCATAATTGGCGCGCTTGATTGCAATAGACAGGGGGATGAATGGTTTCTAACAGCAACTGGTGACGGCGAACCGCCTCCGGCTCAAGATACGGTGACTTGGACCAAACTGGAACCGGCCGTATGGCGAATTCCTGCCGTTAGTCTACCTCCTTTACCTGGGGATCTGAAAATCATGGTTGGAGAAGAGCCGTTTCCGCCCCAAACCTCTTGCCATTTTCCCGTGGGAACGCCTATCGCGGCTCTTCCTGCTGACGCCACAGATTCGTTATAGTTGTCTCCTCCGCGTAACCAAGAGAGCCTCAAATCGGCACATGAATGGGCGTCGGAGCATGGTTTATCGCTTTTACCGGCCGAAGCTTGTACCGACGAGTTGTTGGCTGCTGCAAGAGATCCAAATATTCCGGCTGTCTGGCGAATTCTAAGCCCGAAAGGGGGGGATAGTGTCAGCGGTATAATTCCTATCATCGGCACGGCGGATTTTGATCCCGAACAGGTTCAATTCTATAAAATCGAGCTTGGACGTGGCGATCTGTCAGCGCCTGAATGGGTAACTCTTGGCAATACCAGCAATAAACCAGTGGTAAATGACACATTAGAAATGCTCCATGCCGATGCTTTGCCACCAGGCGATTATTTGCTGCGGCTGATTGTAGTCCAGTGGGATGGTAACTATGTGGGCGAACCCCATACCATACCATTTGTAATCGACCCCTGATCCCAATCGTTGTT
>JBFFVR010000138.1:0-4445 GCA_041570685.1 Promineifilaceae bacterium (SeqCode) | reverse complement strand
GCAGCTGACCGCCTGGCTAAATGATGCGACACGTTATGACATCGTCGGCCGTTTGTTTGCGGATGAATGGATCTTTTTCTGGACTATTCTTTTAATATTTGTCGGGGCTTTCTATCTGATCTTATGGCAGTGGCGCTACGGACTAATCGTCCTTATCACCTGGTTGGGCTATGTCTTTTACGGACTTAACTATATCGTACCTGACCTGTCAGTATTCCTGATACCTGCCCAGATCATAATGGCCATATGGTGGACGGTAGGTTTGGTAGCCGCTCTCGACCTAATTTTCCCTAAACCTGGCGTACGACGTACTTTCTTGTTAGAGGCCCTATTTATCCTCGCGGGACTCGTGCCCTTACTGGTAACGGCCGGAAATCAAACGCTAGATCGTATTAATCAAATCCAATTAGCAAACGTTCACTGGGGACAGGCTGTTTTGGATCTTCCCCTGGACCATGAAGCTGCTATTTTGGCTGACAGCGACAAATTTCCACCTCTCTTTTATCTGCAGCAGGCTGAAGGTATCAGACCCGATCTGGATATTGTCATCTTGCCCGACGAAGCGACTTACCGGGTTGAATTGGACTCTAGATTGGCCAGAGGTCAGACAGTTTATCTGGCCCGTTTCTTACCTGGCCTTGAAAGCATTTACCATTTGAATTCATTGGGTCCGTTGATCGAGGTCAACTCCAACCCCCAATCCAGCCTATCCGTGCAGGCGGTGCCCACTAGTATAAATTTCGGCCAGATAAAGCTCCTGGGCTACGAATTTCTACCGGAATCACCCTATGCCGTAAATGAATCGGCCCTTGCGCTATATTGGCAGGCGGACAAAAAAGTAGATGAAGTGCTACAAGTTTATGCGCGGTGGCAAACCGAAACAGAAAACAGCCTTGCCTCGATCCAACATCCGGCAAACAATGCTTACCCGACAGTCGCTTGGGAACCTCAAGAAATCGTGTCAGATTTCCATATCCTGTCCAAACCCATTACCGACGATGCTGTGAAAATACAAGTGGCATTAGCGCCACCATTCTCCGACCCGGACGATTTGGACTGGCAAACGATAGCGGAAGTTGCCGCTCAATTTAATGAAAGGTTGCCCAATGCTGATGAAATTCGGATCGAGGCTGGGGCAGCTTTTCTTGATGCGGCTAACTTTAAGAATCAGGTGCGCCCCCAAGCGGATTTTTCGGTTTTTCTCAGTGGCTCGGCCGATTCACCCGAGCAATTATCGCTGGCTTTGGTAGAAAAAGGGAAAAGCTCTGAAAAGCAACCCTCAAGCGAAATTGAATGGCACCTTGCCCATGCTCTCCAACCCCCCGGACAGATCGAAGATGGTCTAATGTTGTGGACGACCCAAATCAATACCGATCTGGCAATTGGGGAATATGAGCTTGTCGTGGCCAATCCGCCGAGCCAGTCGCGGTGTGGCTGGTTCAGTCTAGCGAACAATGAATGTCGATTGGGCCTGGTCGAGATTTCTGGGGTTCCCCTGGCGGCCGGGGCAACAAGCTTTGCCGACAAAATTGCTCTGGTTAACATAGATTTACCGGAGACAGCGCTTCAAGCTGGGGGACGCTTGCCTGTTCAGTTGACCTGGCAAGCCCTGACCCAAATCGAGGAAGATTACACGGTATTCCTGCAAATCCTTGATTCAGATGACAAGATACTGGGCCAGATTGATAGTTGGCCTCAGCAAGGAACCTTCCCAACCAGCCATTGGCAGCCTGGCGAATTGGTCGAAGATTCGTATTCAATACCTATAAATGAAGAGTTGGCTCCCGGACCTTACGAACTACATGTCGGTTTTTATCTGTTGGAGACCCTACGCCGCTTACCAATCGTTGACGAAAATGGCCAAACCGTCAACGATAAGGTCGTTGTCCCCGGTTTAGGGTCAATTGAATAAAGACGGTAAGGTGGCAGGTTGACAAAACTTACCAAACCTAGCGATACTGACGACCGGACGACCATTAGTTAAAAAGTTTGCTGGTGTCAACCGCCACTTCAGCTACTGTAGCGTCACCGTGCCTGGAGAATCTCACCCGCGAAATATATAGGCTCCATATCCAACAACCCGATCTTTTGGACCTGCCGTATCACCCGAATTTCTCAAGTCAACTGTCTCAGGTTGCAAATCTATTTGCTTGGCTAAGTATAGCAATCCGTTTATAGCTTTACGCCCACAAGCTTGGCCTTCTTTTAAGAGTTGGAGCTCCTCAATAGCTTGCGAAGTCAATTTATCTAGCATGACGGCCGTTTCGTAATCATGATAGTGACTGAGATCGGAACTGATGACCACGATGGTCTCTGGATCCTCCCAAAGCAATCCTAGCACCTCGGCTACTTCCGCGGCAGAAGCGTCGCCTACCACCAGTGGAACCAATACAAAATCATCCAGAATAGCTTGTAAAAATGGCAAATGGACTTCGAGGCAATGTTCTCGCTCGTGAGCCTTATCTTGAACGACCACTTGGGGTAAATTAACAAGTGTTTCCACGGCTTCAACATCTATGGGTACATGGCCTAATGGGGTAATAAAAGCCTGGGCACTGCTCGTCGCTAAGCCTGCTACTCGCGCCCAATGCGATGGACCGATTAGAATCACACGGCGAGGCTGGGTTTTGCTCTCTGCGAGATAGGCATAGACTGTTCCGGCAATGGGACCAGAGTAGATATAGCCAGCATGAGGTCCAATAATTGCCTTTGGCCTACCACGCCTAGTAAATGAATTATCTCGTTTTCTTGCTTGACCGATGTATTCGTTGACTACCTGGCGGAGCTTGTTAGGATCATTTGGATAAAATTGCCCTGCAACTGCTGGTGCTCGCATCACTGACATCGCTAACCTCCCCAATATCTTTGATCACTTTGTGACCAAATCCATCTTCATCGTGACAGCTAACTTCCACTTTGATCCTTATGAACCATCCTTACTTACAGTATAATACAAAGTGAAGCTCACACTCAATATTGGCGGTCAATTGGAGGAAGTATCATGACACACCTTGACGTAACCCGGTCAATTATTGCTTCGGACGCCCTGGCTGAAATTATCTCCGCCGACTATGAGATAGATCAAGTGATTAGCTGCAAACTCATCAGCAAGATGCTGAGAACGCAGGATAATGATCACTATTTAGTTAAGGCCGGGGCCAACAAATATGTGGCCCGGATCTACCAGCTTGGCCAACACCTCAACCGCCAAAAATCTGATTATCAATATGAGATGGATTGGCTTCTGTTCTTACATAAAAAAGGACATAGGGTAAGTTATCCGATTAAGCGTCAGGATGATAATTATTTAAGCCTGGTTCAAGCGCCAGAAGGCGAACGATATTTAGCTCTCTTCAGCTTTGCCCGGGGTAAACCAATGTCGTTCGACGACGAAGAACAACTCTTTTCGGTAGGGCAAAAGATGGCAGAAATACATCTGGTTTCCAATGAATATGAACCAGCATACGAGCGGCAACAGATGGATTTAGCTTTTCTTGTGGACGAGCCATTGAAGCGCTTGAAATCATTTTGGGATAATAAGTGGGACGATCGCCTTGAAATCCTGGTGACGTCGGCCGAGGAAGCCAAAGAGGATATTTTAGCTTTACTAGACAACGAAGAATCTACTGCGGACAGCTGGGGACCTATCGGGGGTGATTTTCATCCCTATAACACTCATATCGGCCGAGAAAATGAACCGTCATTTTTTAATTTCGATTTATGTGGTTTCGGTTGGCGTGCCTATGATATTGCCGTCTTTTTGCTCAACGCAAATTTGATTAAACTCTCCAGTCGATTATCTGAGGCATTTTTCGCCGGTTACTATGCGGTGCGACCCTTATCGGAAAACGAGCATCGGGCCATTGCGCCATTCCTGACGATACGTCGGGTATGGCTGACCGGCATGTTTGCGACGGTTGAAGGAGTCGCTGGATATACTTTTATTGGACCAGCCCAAATCGACAAATAATGCTTACAAGGCAATTAGTGCCTGTTCTTGTACGTTCCATATTTCTGGCTTCTTCAAGCGGGAGGTTGTCATGTCATCCGTCGTAACAACCGAATACTGGCATACCTTAGAGGATGGTCGTGTTCAATGTGATGTGTGTCCACGAGCCTGTAAATTGCGGAATGGCCAAAGGGGCATGTGTTTTGTTCGTGCTTGCCAGGATGATCAAATCGTCCTCACGACCTACGGTCGCTCGAGTGGATTTTGCGTTGATCCCATTGAAAAGAAACCTTTAAACCATTTCTTTCCAGGTACACCGGTGCTTTCCTTTGGAACGGCCGGCTGTAATTTGGCCTGCAAATTCTGTCAGAATTGGGATATCAGTAAATCCCGCGAGATCGATACGCTCGCCGATGCCGCCTCCCCAGAAACAATCGCCCGGGCAGCCAAAAAACTCGGCTGTCGCAGCGTGGCTTTTACCTATAATGATCCAGTC
>JBFFVR010000137.1:0-4486 GCA_041570685.1 Promineifilaceae bacterium (SeqCode) | reverse complement strand
CAGTGAAGAGTTAACGGGTCCAGTTGACATTCCAGCAATCAGGAGCGAAGATTTAACTGGTGCAGCAACTGTTTTTGTTAGCCCAACGACCATAAATTCGGAACCAAATGAGGTGGAAATCCTCGACTCAAATAGTGAAAATGCCTGGGAGCCCGCTTCCAGTTTGGCGGCTACAACCATTCACATTGGTGCACCTGAAGAACAAAATGCTACTGATTGGACTGCTATCATTCTGGGTATTATCGCACTTATCAGCCTTTTAGGTTTGATTCCCCTCTGGTACCTCGTATTCACCAGGTACACGGGCTGATATAAGCAAATCCTCCTGACGTATTAGAGAAGCTTCAACCAACTTAGCGGCCCTAATGTCTTTTTGTTATACTGTAAACAGGAATAAAGTTGAGTTTCAGTCTTAAAAATGATGGCTTTTGCCCTCAAATTACTGAATAACTTTCAATTGTTGAAGGCAAAGTTATGGCTAAATCGAGGCTTATCTAAATTTCGTGAATATACTGAAGTTACCGCCGTATACCTCTAGCGCTTTACTTTAAACACTTTCCCAGTTCAGGGAATGTAGATCGCTAGCGAATTTGGAGGCGAAATTGTGAATTCGTCCAGAATAACCAGATGGTTTATCTACCTATTAATTGTGCTTGCAATTGTCGCAATTCTCTGGAGCTATAGTACAGCAAGCGAGCCAGACGAAGCGCTACCAATAAGCCAGCTTGCCCAAGAGATCAAGAATGGTGATGTAGCCGAGCTTGGTGTTTCAGGAGATGGGCGTGAGGTTACTGTAGAATACAAAGGTTCAAAGCCGGATGCTCGCACACAGATCAGCAACGTTAGTTCACTTGAGGAAGTATTAGCAACCTATGGGGTCTCGGAACAGGATTATCAGAGCGGCGGGACCGTAATCGTTTACCAGGCTCCAAGTCGGTGGGGAAATTGGCTAAATCTTCTGGGAATATTTTTACCTGCTCTGTTGATAATCGGTTTCATCTATATCATCATGCGACAAGCACAGGGTAGCAATAATCAAGCTTTGTCCTTTGGAAAAAGCAAAGCGAAGATGTTTACGGGTGACCACCCAACTGTTAGCTTCGATGATGTGGCCGGATGCGACGAAGCAAAAGAAGAGCTGCAAGAAATTGTCGAATTTCTCAAGGAACCAGAAAAATTCGTCAACTTTGGAGCTCGAATACCCAAGGGCGTGTTGCTCGTTGGCAGTCCAGGCACTGGTAAAACGCTGATGGCTAAGGCAGTCTCTGGCGAAGCGGGCGTACCCTTCTTTTCAATCGCCGGCTCAGAATTCGTAGAAATGTTCGTTGGCGTTGGTGCCAGTCGCGTTAGAGATTTATTTGAGCAGGCAAAACGACATAGCCCTTGCATCATTTTTATTGATGAAATCGACGCTGTTGGAAGACAACGTGGAGCGGGACTTGGCGGCTCTCATGATGAGCGAGAACAGACCCTAAATCAAATTTTGGTTGAGATGGATGGTTTTGGTACGGATACCCATATCATTATATTGGCAGCTACTAATAGACCAGATATCCTCGATCCTGCCCTGATGCGGCCTGGCCGTTTTGACCGCCGGGTTGTCATCGATCGTCCTGATGTCAGAGGAAGAGAAGCAATCTTCAGGGTTCATATGAGGGGAAAACCACTGTCATCAGAAGTGAAAGTAACCATTTTAGCTAAATCGACGCCTGGATTTGTAGGCGCCGACATAGAAAACACCGTCAATGAAGCCGCCTTGCTCGCCGCGCGGCGGGACAAAAATGTCATCGGAATGTCGGAGTTACAGGAAGCGATCGAGCGAGTACAGCTAGGTCCAGAGCGTAAAAGCCGGGTGATAAGTGATGAGGAAAAAGAACTTACTGCTTATCACGAAGCGGGTCATGCACTAGTCAGCCATTTTCTACCTCATGCTCAGGCAGTTAGAAAGATCACGATTATTCCCAGAGGAATGGCCGGGGGCGTAACCTGGTATATGGAAGATGACATATACTTTTACAGCCGAGCTAAGTTCCGAGCTCTGATTGCAACTGCTTTAGGGGGGCGTATTGCGGAAGAGATAATCTTTGGTGAAATAACCACCGGAGCTAGTAACGATCTCCAACAAGTTACCAAGATGTCTCGAGCAATGGTCACCCAATACGGAATGAGTGACGAACTGGGTGCCCGGGTCTATGGTGATAAACAAGAGTTGGTTTTTCTCGGGCGCGAGATCAGCGAACAACGAGATTACTCCGACGCGATAGCGGAACAGATCGACCGGGAAGTACGAGAGATAATTGATGCTGAATATGATCGAGCAACTAAAATACTAGTAGATAATCGTGACAAACTTGAATTGGTAGCTGCAAAGCTTCTTGAAGTAGAATCGCTTGAAGCGGACGAGTTCGTTGCGGTAATTGAAGGCATTGATTCTTCTGAACCATCTTCCAGTGAAGAACCTTCCCCAGAGCCAACTCCGACAAAGCAGCAAGAAAAACCGGAATGGGATCCACCAGCATCGCTCGATTTACCGCCATCACCATCGCCGGCATAGCCTTGCTGCTGGTGATCGAACTGCGACTAATTGATGTAAAGCAAACAAGCGATAACGTAGGTTCAAGAAGCTGTTGCCGTTCGGGCTAGTCTAACTTTTACTATGTCTGAGAGATTCATCGAAATCCTGATATTCATCAATGATTTCGTTATGGCGGCGATTGTTATTTTTGGTTCCGCCATCTTCTTGTATAACCTTCGCCACAGTATAAGGGACCGAGTAACTCGTGCTTTTAATTCCCTTCTATTTTTCGTTGTCCTCGTTTACTTTGTTGAATTAATAGTTACTCGAACTACCCTAGGAATATCGACTGAGATCTGGATAAGATTGGGATGGATCGGCATCGCCATGGTGCCGGCAGCTCAGTTTCACTTGTCAGACGCCCTGCTAGTTACAACCGGTGATTTATCAAAGCGAAGACGAATACTAGTTCGGGTTTGGTACATAACGGGAATAGCATTCTTTAGCTTTGCTCTGTTAAGCGATTATCTGGTAAATGATCTTGTAGAATTAAATAGCGCCCCGCATCTAAGTGCTGGAATCCTGTTTCCACTCTTTACAATATATTTTTGGGTTATCACCGCAGCCAGTATTCGATATGTTTGGCGCGCCCGTGAGAGGTGCGTCACCACAACAACTCGAAAACGGATGAGTGTCATATTTGTCACCTTCTTGGCGGCTCCTCTGGCGGTATTTCCGTATCTCACCTTTAGTGATGATCCTGCGCTTCGACTCTCGCCCCTGTTTCTTTTATTCATTATCGCCGGCAACTTGACTGTAAGCGCCATGTTTGCTTTCCTGACATATTACATAGCCTACTTCGGAGCCAAATCGCCAGATCGTGTAGTACGTGTTCGCCTATTCAAATTTATGGCTCGTGTCCCTATGGCGGCTACCATTGTCCTGGTGGCATATGTTTTCGCTGTTCGATCAGATACTATTCTGGGAATGCCAGCTGAGGTTGGCATCGCAATTATTATTGTTGCCACGGTGATATTAGTTGAATGGTTGCTCCATGCCTTGAAACGCCCCTTGGAAAGGTTGTTCCAGTTAACAAATGAACCCGAGGTGAGGCGTATTCAGCAACTAAGCGAGAGAATTCTTACGCCTCGCGACATGCGCCAATTTCTTGAAAGCGTCCTAGCTGCCTCGTGTGAAGTTCTGAGAACACCGAGCGCGTTTATCGCTGCATTGACGTATGATGGTCCAAGGCTGGAGGCAATGGTTGGTCCTCTTGAGATTTCTGAGGAACAATGGACATCCGTCGAAATACAACAATTCACGAGTTTCCCAATTGCCGAGGATGATTCTGGCGAGTATTTAAAATCCAGTAATGGATTTATCGTATGGCATGGTTACTGGATTAAACTCCTACACAAAGAATTGGATGGCTCGCTAGTCGGGATCTTGGGTGTGAAAGCACGAGCAGAATGGCCGAATTTGAACGAAAACGAGGAGCAGGCGTTTAACTTGTTGGCACAGCAAGCCTCAAGCGCCCTTGAGGATCGTATTTTGCAACAGGAAGTGTTCGCTGCAGTTGAGGGCCTTCTTCCTCAAGTCACTGCTTTACAAAAACGTCGTAGTGCCGCTACTTTTGGCGGAGCCCCTGTGTTGACTGCTCCGGTGACGGAGGAAACTAGTCTCACAAGTGATCCAGAGTTCAACAGCATGGTGTGGGATGCCTTGAGTCACTATTGGGGTGGTCCAAAGTTAACAGACAGCCCTCTGTTGCGTCTTAGAATTGTGCAGGAAGCAATGAAAGAACAAGGGAACAACCCTACCAAGGCACTTAGGCAGATACTAGATCGTGCCGTAGACCAGCAAAAGCCCACGGGTGAACGCAGCATGACGACGGCTGAATGGATTCTTTATAATATTCTTGAGTTGAAGTTTATTCAAGGTCAGAAGGTCAGAGATGTAGCACGCCGCCTG
>JBFFVR010000136.1:0-4513 GCA_041570685.1 Promineifilaceae bacterium (SeqCode) | reverse complement strand
TCATGTTGTCCTTTGCGGTATATTTATTAAGGACAAGCATGCCTCGTGTACATCAAGTGGTTCCTGATGAGGAGTACAGGCATTTTAGCTACCAGCCTGATCGTCCACTTTGCCCTCAGCTGGGTGTGATCGACATCCTCGGAGACCTCTATTTCGGAGCCGTTAGCCATGTTGAGGAAGCGATTCATACCTATGAAGAGCGAGAACCAGACCAACGTTTCTTACTAATTCGGATGCACAACGTAAATCATTGCGATTTCAGCGGAATCCATATGTTAGAAAGTGTAGTAAATAAATATCGAGACCGGGGGGGAGATGTTTTTATGGTGAAAGTAGGTTATCGTGTGGACAGGCTGATGTCATCTACTGGCTTTGATGATTCCTTGGGACAAGACAATTTCCTTACGGAAGACGCAGCCGTAAGTGACATTTTTTACCATACGCTTGATCCCGCTGTATGTATCTACGAATGTCCGGTTCGGGTATTTAAGGAATGCCAGAATTTGCCAAAACAGCTGTATCTTGATGACATTGGCGTTCTCGACGAGGAATCACTGAATCAGTCTGTTGAGAAAGTGTCCCCTGAAGAGCTCTGGTCTGAATTGAAGGGTAACAACAAAAACTTGACAGTCATTGATGTTCGTGAGCCGCGAGAATACAATCAGGGCCATATACCTGAAGCACAGTTGGTGCCGTTGCCGCAAATTATTTCAGGTAACTATCAATTTGATCTTGGCGGCGAACATGAAATCGTCTTAGTGTGTCGTACAGGGAGACGCAGCCGCAGAGCAGCTCACTGTTTTTCAGGTAATGGAAAGGTTCGATTGTTGCGCGGCGGGATGTTGGCATGGGAAGCAGCCGGCTTGCTTGAAGCCGTAAACTAATTTGCCAAGATTTATTAGATATCGGAAATATTATGGAAAGAATCAAGTTGACAGCGTTTTATTCAGCGGGTTTCCAGGAACTCCGATTAATGAAGTTATACTCTAGCTCTCTTTGATATTATCGATAATTGGTAGGCAAAAATGGAAGAATCGCCGTCACAAAACGTTGGTTTGGATTTGCTTAGAGTAACTGAATCGGCAGCTATCGCTGCGGGTCGATTTATAGGTTTGGGTGATAAAGATTCAACTCACATAGCAGCGACCCAGGCGATGTCGAATCAGCTCAAAATGATTGACATCGATGGTCATATTGTCGTTGGCGAAGAGGTGAGGTTGGGTGAACACTCGTCGTTAGACAGCGGCGTCAAGGTGGGTACTACAAGAGGACCAAAGACAGATGTCGTTGTCGATCCAATCGACGGTACTAAATTGGTAGTTGAAGGATTACCTGGAGCAATTTCCTTGGTTGGAATTGCCCCAGAAGGTACGATGTGGTCTCCGCCACCTGAGGCGATATATATGGATAAGATCGTTGTTGACCGGGAAGCGGCTGAAGCACTTGTTCCCGAGTGTCTGGATGCCCCTGCCGCCTGGACCCTGGCACTTGTAGCGCGGGTAAAGAATAAATCGGTCAGAGACCTGACAGTCATCGTTCTGGATCGCCAACGCCACAGAGACTTGATTGGTGAAATAAGAGCCGCCGGTGCACGCATATCCTTGCGCACAGAAGGGGATGCCGAAGGAGCTTTGGAGGCGGCACTTTATGGTTCAGGAGCAGATGTCTTGATGGGTGCTGGTGGCGTTTCTGAAGGAGTAACAGCTGCCTGCGCAGTCAGAGCGCTAGGTGGTGGCATGTTGGTACGCTTGGCTCCTCAAGACGAAACGGAGAAACATGCTATTCAAGATGCTGGAATCGACCCAGATCAAATCCTCACGAGTAAACAATTAGTTACGAGTAGCGACATTTTCTTTGCTGCAACAGGTATAACTGGCGGACCATTATTACGGCCAATTCAATTTGAGGGAGAATTTGTAAGAACATACTCTATTCTTCTTCGAGCAGCCACTGGGACTGTCCGGTTTATCGAGGCAGAACATGCTTTGGTAGAATAAACATTAAAATACTTACCTGCGCCGTAAGGGATAGAAATTAAGGGCCATTGCAATTTTTGTTATCGTCTTGAGCTACGATAATCTCTTCTAAGAAAACAACGATTGTTGCTGTTATGGTTGATCAAGAAAGAGCCAAATCGATAGAAATACAAGTTTCCGGGATGGACTGCACGGAATGTGTCAAGCATGTCCAAACAGCTCTTGAAGAAATACCGGAGGTTTCCCAGGCCGACGTCTTTCTGGCGTCAGAAAAAGCTGTCTTGCATCTTGAACAAGGTGAGGTAAGCAGGGAATCCATCAGCAAAGTCTTGAAAACCGCAGGTTATGGCCTGGCTGAAGAAGATGAGACTGCAGCAGGTCAGGTTTCGCAATTGCAGATTAGCCGTCAACTCGGACTGGTTACGGCCGTGATGTTTGCTGCAATTTTAGCGATCGTAATTCTAGGCGAAATATTTGGCCTTTTTGAGGTCTTAACCAACTTCATACCCTGGTATATTGGCTTGTTACTTGTTGTCGTTGCCGGCTGGCCAATCTTTCGAAATGTGGCCAAATCACTGTTACAGGGTCGCATCATTTCCCACACTTTGATGACCGTTGGTGTCATCGCCGCTTTAGTTATTGGTCAATGGATAACAGCCCTTTTGATTGTCTTCTTCATGCGCCTTGGTGATTATATCGAGAGACTTACGACAGAACGGGCCCGCTCTGCAGTGAAAAGTCTTTTATCGTTAGCTCCACAAACTGCTCTTCTCATCCGTCAAGGAATAGAAATCGAAATTCCGATTAATCAAGTTGTCGTTGGAGATATCGTATTGGTACGACCTGGAGACAAGATTGCTGTTGATGGGATCGTGCTTGATGGACAAGCAGCGATAGATCAGTCCATGTTAACGGGAGAACCCCTGCCTGTTGAGGTTCGTCCAGGCTCCAAAGTGTTTGCTGCAACGATAGCGCTTTTTGGAAGTTTGAGAGTCGAAGCAGTACAAGTTGGACCAGACAGCACCTACGGCCGAATTGTTAAGCTCGTTGAAGAAGCTGAAGCGAATCGAGCAGAGGTACAACGATTTGCCGATAAATTTTCAGCCTATTTTCTCCCTCTGGTTGGCTTGGTAGCTATCTTAACGTTCATTATTCGTCGCGATCCAATGGCGACGGTTGCAGTCTTGGTGGTTGCCTGCTCATGTGCCATCGCTTTGGCAACGCCAATTGCGGTTCTTGCATCGATCGGAGCGGCCGCAAAGAAGGGACTTTTAATAAAGGGTGGAAAATATCTCGAAGCCCTAGATCAGGCAGATGTCTTGCTTGTTGATAAGACAGGCACCCTCACCCTAGGTCAGCCAGAAGTCACTGATATCGTAGCCCTGAACAGTCTTGATGAGCATCAATTACTCACCATTGCGGCCTCGGCCGAAAGGTATTCGGAACATCCCATTGCCGGGGCTCTAAGGTCAGCGGCGCGAGATCGAGATTGCATCCTCGAAACACCATCCCACTTTGAGGCACTACCGGGTCTGGGAATTAAGGCTACGATTGGAGACTACACATTATCAATCGGGAGCAATAAGCTTGCACAAACCAAACCATTAGATATAGCCTGCCAACTTGAAGAAAAAGGTAAAACAGTTCTTTATATTGCTAATGAGGCAGAGTTGTTGGGACTTATCGCCGTTTCCGATACATTACGATCGGAGGTCAAGGAAGCGTTGGCGATGGTCAGACAAGATGGCATTGAGTATATCGAGTTGTTAACAGGCGATAATGCCAAATCCGCTGCCGAGCTCGCGGGCCACTTGGGCATTTCATATCGAGCAAATATGATGCCTGAAGACAAGATTGAGGTAGTCAAACGATATCAAAAAAAAGGGCATACCGTTATCATGGTTGGAGATGGTGTGAACGATGCTCCAGCTTTAGCGCAAGCCAATATTGGAATCGCGATGGCAAATATCGGTTCAGATGTGGCAATTGAGGCATCGCACATCTCTCTTCTTAGAGATGATTGGAACCTAATACCTCAATTGCTGGAAATATCTCACAAAACAATGCGCGTCGTAAGGATGAATCTTGGTTTTACAGGGATCTATAATTTATTTGGTTTGACTTTGGCTGCTGTAGGCTTACTTCCCCCTGTCTTTGCCGCTGCGGCGCAATCACTGCCAGATCTCGTCATCATGGCGAATTCGTCAAGACTGATTAGGCAATAGATTGCTTGGAATATCAGTTGGTGAATTCTTCGTGAGAGAATGTGGCATCCAGACAGGTAAGATCAGATACTGAAATTCAGATACTTGCCACGCATAATTTACATATCTGCCGGTCAGAGACGCCATTCCAATCGACATCGACTATGCAAGATTTCAGCGAACAAATCTACGAGGAACCAGCGGAGCCAAGGTGGCGGCTCCTGTCAAATTGGCGATCTTGCTTGCTGCTGATTGTGATGATACTGGGGGTTTTGGCAACCCCAGGGGCTCTACTCTATCGTTGGGCCATAGATCAGCGACCGGCCATTATTG
>JBFFVR010000135.1:0-4559 GCA_041570685.1 Promineifilaceae bacterium (SeqCode) | reverse complement strand
CCAAATGGCAGTTGAGACAGGCATCCGTTGAAGCGACAATTTCCTCTGGTGTTGGCGACGGAACTGGCGTTGGGCTTGGAGCGACTGTTGCAGTTTCCGTTGGTGCTGCTGTTTCTGTTGGGACTGCCGTGCTCGTTTCCGTTGCCGTGGGCTCGGCGGTATTTGTAGGGACCTCCTGAGCTACTTCTACTGTGTTTTGGCTCGCATCTTCGTCAGAAGGCTCGCCGCTTGGGGAACAAGCGCCTAGAATGAACGCTATTGCCAAAGATAAAACAATCAATCTCAGTTTTGTCATCAACGATACCTCGGTGTCTGCGATGATTGTCCTTTAGCCAAGTCATCTGTTTAGACACTCAACTAAAGAAACCAAACTCGAAAAAAGGCGATGAAAAATTTGAACCTGCACGAGTGTTATGGTACGAATGTTGTTTGTGAAATTTGTAACAACCGAATTCATTATATAAGTAATTAAAAGGTTAGTACAGTGCTTTTATAGGTTTTTCTTATCGTTTTCGCTTATCTTTTGATATAAGTAAATCCAATGGATTTTCTCATTTATCAAAATCAAAATGAATGGATCCATGCCAATCTGAAACAAAAAAAGGAGTGTGCTCAAGCAGCACACTCCTTCTGAATTGTCCGTTTGGGATCTTATGAGATTTCTGGTCTAAATCGGATTGGCTTCTTTATCCTTGACTGGAATCTCAGTTAGTTTCGCATGGATGCTATCGGCTGCCTTATGTGCCGAGGCAATCGCGGTTATAACCAGATCTGGACCGTGGACATTATCTCCAGCTGCAAAGACTCTATCTAGACTTGTAGCTCCGACTTCTTCGTCCACCTTTATCAATCCCCAGCGGTGGGTTTCCAAATCAGGGGTTTTTTCTCCCAAGGAGGAATCGGGCCAATAACCGACAGCCAGGATAACGGTATCGATATCCTTTATGAATTGCGAACCTTCAATGCGAACTGGTCTGCGACGACCAGATCGATCGGGTTCTCCCAACTCCATTTTAATGACTTCCATAGCCCGAACCCGGCCTTCTTTATCGCCTCGATATTCAATTGGCGCCTGTAAATAGTCGATCTTTACCCCCTCTTCGAGGCAGATGGCTCGTTCCGTCTTATTTCCAGGCATCTCTGCTTCGGTTCGACGATAAACTATTGTTACATCTTCTGCACCTAGCCGAACGGCCGTACGAGCACAGTCGACAGCGGTGTCTCCGCCACCAATTACTGCAACACGACGCCCAACCCAAGGTTGATTCTGTTTTTCTTTGGGTAGCATATTAGCTGGTACATTTGCTCTAATAAGGAAGTCTGTTGACGTATAGACATTCTGAAAATCCTCACCAGGAATGTCCATTGTTGCTTCGATACCGGCTCCTGTGCCGAGAAAGACAGCATCGTATTCATCCAATAAATCCTGCATGGCAATATCTTGCCCAACACGTGTGTCGGTGATGAACTTCACCCCAGCTTCTTCCAAATCGGAAATCTTATTTAAAACTACGCGCTTATCGAGTTTAAAACTTGGAATCCCATAGATCAGGACACCGCCTGGCACAGGCCAAGCTTCATATATTGTTGCCTCGTGACCTTTCCTAATTAAATCCTCGGCGACGGTTATGCCAGCTGGACCTGAGCCTACAATCGCAACGCGTTTTCCTGTTTTTTCTTCAGGAACAGCGATCTTTAATACCCCAGCTAAGCGGGCTTCGTCTGCAACAAATTCCTCGAGCTTGCCGATCGATATCGCCCCATTTCGCCGGCTTAGGGCACATCCGTCTTGACATAAATTTGGGCAGACTCGGCCACATACTTCTGGAAGCGGACTTGTCTCAGCGAAAATCAAAGCTGCTTCCACAAACTCGCCACGACTGATGTGCCATAATGCCGTCGGTAAGTCATTTCCAGCTGGGCAGTTTAAGGTACAGGGTTGGGGATCCGGGCACTGTAAACAGCGCATCGCCTCGGCCTTGGCCCTGTCCTCGTCAAAGCCAAGTACGACTTCATCAAAATCTAAAATGCGGTCCTCGACCGCGCGTTTGTAATACTTTAGCGGCTCCTCGTTGGCCCGTGTTTTTCGGTTAATGTCCCGGAAGGCTGTATTGCCTAATTCCATGGTGCTTTCCTCCCTAGGTTGTTGTTGATATTGTTTTGGCACGTATTTAGATATTTCAGGGATGCAAACATTCATTCCGCATCAACAAAGTTCAGAACCAGTCTGTATCCTAAGATTGTATGCTCTTATGTTATTAGTGCTCAGCCGGGATTTCGCGAATCTTGCGCCAGCGCTCAAGAGCACCAGTCCTAAATAAAGCTGGATCGAAATCGGCCAGTGCTTCCCAACCTTCTACACTAGCTAGCTCCCGTTCCTCTTCGGTCAGCTCAATTTCGATGGACCTGTTATCTGTGTGAAGCAGAATTGTAAGCGTATCTTTTCCGTCTTCCTCGATATCCATTATGCAGGGTCGGTCTGAACCCTCCGGATACCGAATAAACGCAGCAGAACATCGCTGACAAAAAGCTAAGCTTGCATCACAGAGGTCGCGTTCAATAACTACTTTCATATCGCTCTCCTGTTTTGCTAACAGTGAATTGGTACATGATCATTTTTAAGTGTACTGGCTTATCAAACTAGATTTCTCGGTGAGGGCATCAAACATAACCTGTCGCATTAAATCAAGGATACTGATAATGCGTCGATCGGATATGAAATACACCATCGACGGACCATCTCGTTCGCTGCTTACGAGCGAATGATGCCGCAAAGTTCGCAGATGTCTTGATACTGTCGACTGAGGGAGATCTAGTTCTTCGGCTAGAGCAGTCACATGTCTAGGCTGTTCATTTAGCGCATAGAGGATCAAGATCCGCTTGGGATCTGCCAACGCCCGGCAAATGCTGGCGTGCAATAGATTTAATTCCTCTAAGGGTGGGTAGCTCATGTCAAATTTACTTAGCCAGTCCCGACTCCAACGGATTTTCTTCTTCTGCAAATCCGCCGCCAATTCGATTTTGTCTATGTATTCGGCTATCCGAATACATGTCTGAAGTATAGTGATTGGACTTAATGACAGTAAGGGACATCTGTCACCTCTTGTACATGACAACTGTCACGGACGAGGTGGACGAGAGATATAGTTTATTTCAATTATTTGATTTAAGGTTGATGATGTTGGAGAGGTTGAAAAGCTCCAGATGTATGTTTGACCGTTTGCTACTATCGTTACCTCGTAAGTTTTACCGGCTTTTAGCGGATTACGAGGCATAAGGACAATTGCATCTCGATTACCCAAAACAAGACGACCGGTGGTTTGATACTGGCTATCTGAATTTGTGTAGTTGGTTTCATCATATTGGCAATGTGCTAATAAGCCGCCTCCCGTTTCTCTTAGCTCGTGCAGGGTGACATTCGGTGTCACATTTCCCGGTCCTATCTGAATGATAATAGGTGAGCCGGTCGGCGGAAAATAACCAGGGCAACTCGATAGAGGATCTGGAAATTCTCCGCCACTGTATCTCAAAAGATCTATTTCGCTACCGGAACCAGGATATAGAACTGGGAAATCGAAATTTGGCGGTAGGGCTCCTCGATCTCTTAATACATCCAGGGTCGCTCCCATTTTCCATTGACCGATGTTCTCGTGATAGCTTCCGAAGCCTGTCGCAAATAAATGGGGGTCTAGCATAGAAACCGCGTGAAAAGGAGCTGTAATCCAAAAATCGATGGCAGTGGTATCTGAGGTGCCAGACCAGGAAGAAACGAATACATTGCCGTTTTGAGCGGCGCTATGACCCTCGGGCGTGTACCATACATTATTCACATCTTCGCGATGTCCTACATAATCGTTTTTTACCATGTAGCGGCTATGCAGAATTCCACCATTGGACCAGTTCACATTTTCAGTTAACAAAGGAAGCCTACTCGCTGCGCGAAAGCTATTGAAATGGCTAAGCCATGGTGGAAGCAGGTCTTCGGAGAGGATGATTAGGGGAAGGTGGATAGTATGGGTGTAAACGACACTGGGCGACAAATCCCAACCCTGTAAGGTCCCGTTGTCCGCTAGCTGGATGCCTGTATTATCGGACGGTAAGTCATTTGTATCTGAATTGGCAGTTTGGACCGTACCAACATTGCTCATTAAAAGAAATAGGACAAGAGTGAAAGCCAGCAAACTGAGAAAAAAATACTCTTTCGGATTACGTCCAATCATCGAAATCTTCGGCCGATTTGTCTTCTGGTAATGAGCCTTCCAATTGGATCCAGGCGAGTTCAATAACCTTTTCCCGGAAGGGATCTGCTTGTAATAATGCTTTCCACTTGGATTGGCTTGATTCTGGATTGCTTTCTTTTGAATGATCGCCTTTTATCGCGACCACGATGCTATCACCCAGGATACTTTCTCCTACGAAATCATCCATCTGATCAGCCAATTTGTCTCGTAATTGACGTTCAAGGAGCTCCTTGCCTTTTTCTGGTAAAGAATCTTTCATTCTAAGCAGCTTTTTCCAGTCATTCTGATCCAGCGATCTAAGTTTCTTTTCTTCAGATT
>JBFFVR010000134.1:0-4579 GCA_041570685.1 Promineifilaceae bacterium (SeqCode) | reverse complement strand
TGGGAATTCGTGACATGGAAAGCTTTTGGATTAACTATAATAATCATTGTCAAACGGTTCTATTCTAAATAGATTCTACGCTGCTAGTGAAATATTTCCTTAATAAACTTGTTTAGAATTACCTTAAATATTTAGATTATTTGAGAAAACAAAGCTTACTGAGGGCTACTACGCTTCAATAATAGTAAAAATCCTTGGCCAAGGGCTTGGTGACTGATCCCAATAGTCACAAACGCATCTGGATCGGCCTCAGCTACTACGCGCCGCAGCTCATTGACTTGAAAGCGATATACTGTACAAGAAAGCATGTAATGACTGGACCCTGTGTAAGCCCCGGTTACCTCCCAAAAGCTTACTCCTCGTCCCAAAGATTCAATCAAGGCTGTCGAATATTGGTTGTTTTAATTGGGTGGTCCTGCCTGCTCATTCGAGTCATAAAGCCAATTATCGCCAGAAACGCCTTCGTCCCGGCCCATAGAAACCGATTGTTCCCAGGATCAGGAGGGGAACAAATGCACACAGCCCCGAGTTTTTGGCAGTATCCTGCTCAAGCACAGCCGGTTTAGCTTCTGGTGGTTCGGGGGTAACATCTGCATCGATGGCATTCTCGGATTTAGCACTAGGTGTCGGCAGGGTCGTTGAAGTAACTTGGGCGACAATTTCAGGGGGCGTCGGCGAAATATCGCTTGGACTGTCAGGCGTCGAGTTAGTCACGATCCATGGCGTCGGAGAAGGGAGGAAAGTGGGCAAAGGCCAAGGAGTGGGTGTGACAAAGGAGTCCTCTGGAGCGCCCAACCAATTTGCCCACTCGGTTTCGAACTCACCCATCGATTTACCAAAGACCTGCAACATTGCATCATCGGTTGTCAAACCCTGGCGATAAGCTGTCATCAAGTCGACAAGACTTTGTCCACCATACTGATCCACAATATACAACACGGCACTGAAAGCTTCATCATAAGCTAGGCGTAACCGCTCCTCATTATGCCTACCAAAGCCACTTGCTAATGACGAAAGTGAGATGAGTTCTCCCCTACGCGCGGCTGACATGGCCGAATTTAAGGCTAATTCATTGTCATCAAGTTCATTATACTGGGCTACTCCTTCATTAAACCAAGCAGGTACGGAGCTGAGCAGGCTGTAGGTAACTTGAGCCAGATAAAGGTGGGATATTTCATGAGGGATTACGCCACGCAGCCATTGATTTTGCAATCGGGAAGCTGGCACAATTTGGGTGGTGATACCGTAATTGGGATAGGCCTGACCGCCAACCCAGTCAAAGGAAAGGCCTTGCCAAGCGTTAAATTCCTCAGCATCATTATAAATGATGATCACTATCTGATAGTCTAGTTCGGATTGGAAGAGATCACTTTGTTGATCCACGGCCGCTTGGGCAATAGCGAACACACGTTTGCCAAATGATTCAGGCCGGTCATGCCACCACACACCAACATCTTCAGTCTCTAGCAATTGCCAATCGAAGCGAATATCTTCATAGCGGACGAAAATTTCTTCAGATTGAGCCTGATTACCGGCTGAATCAAAAACCTGCCAATAAAAAAGTATCGGGGTGCTAGGAACGGCCGTAGAATCACTGGTATCCCAGGTATAAGTCAGTTCTACCTTTGGGCCGGGTTCAAATTCAATCGATTCGCTCGTAAAAGAAACCGAAGAGATCTCATTACCAGCGGCATAAAACAACTCGGCTTTGGTGATGTCCCCTTCATCACTTGAAGCAGTCACTTGAAAAGTCAAGCTGTGAGGAAAATCATTTTGAATCTCTGTGGGACCAAAATGTATTGGGCTTTGGGCAACCGTGGTTTTATGCTGCGCGTCTAGCACGAATATTAGAAATATGACGCTTACCACAAAAGCCTTTGATATCCGTAACATTTGTGGGGCTCCCATGGCAAAGTTTATAACTGGCATAAATAGCGATCTGGGTTCAAGCTATTTGTCCATTGTTGCTACCGTCTCTTGCTCTTGAGTGGTCTGAGCGTCTATTGGTTTTTGATTCCCCTTCCCTATCAACCGGGCGATCCAGCGATTTTGGTCATCGGCTTCCAGAACCAGCTCCTTAACGATCATCGTTACGGGGACGCCTAATATCGCACCTAATGGGCCTAACACAGCTGTCCAGATCGTCACCGAAAAGATAACCATAATGGGGGCCAGGTCAAGACCTTCCCCCATAAACTTTGGTTTCAGGATCTCATCGGCAAAACCATTGATGAGGATAATGCCAACAAATACGATCAAGCCGGCGATGGGGCCGCCTTCTAACCAGGCCAAAATCGTCGGCGGAATTGCCGCTAACCAAAAGCCTATTACTGGAATGTAACTCAACAGAAAAGCCAAAATACCCCATAACAAGGGCAAGGGAACACCCATGATTATAAAGAAAATGGTGTCTAGAATTCCTGTCGCCAGGCCAATCCAGGTGGTAATGGAAACGTAACGCCTGATATCAACGGAGAAATCAGCCAAGCGCCTGACGTAATCATTACCCTGTTCCAATTCGTTCGCTATCTTTGAGGGCATGCTAAACGCTTCAACGAGCATGAAGATGATGGTCATGAAGATCAATATTGTGCTCGAAAGAGCTTCCACAGCTGCGACTAGCAAGCCAGCGTAAAGTTCCAACACCTTTCCAGGATCAAATAGTTGGGCAGTAGCTGTAGCATCCCCTCTCCCAAGCCCAAGACTGGCCAGCAGCTCTCCTACAGATTCTTTTATGCCATCCAGCTCTTCTGCGTAGGTTGGTATCAGTTCAACTAATCGCTCCACGGCAATGATCAGGGTAACAACCAAAAATCCGCCCACCGCCACAACAGCCAAAAAGGTGATAACAAAGGCTAACCAGCCCGGCAGTTTCTTTTCCTGGAGCCAGAAGAGTAGTGGACTAGCACTAAGCACAACGACCCAGGCCAGCAGGACGGGAACAAGAAACCCGGCCGCCTGGTTGACGACAAGTAAAGCTACACCTAAAGCAGCCACCCCAATAATGAATCTTAGTGTGAAAGATAGGCCATTCTGCGACATAGAACTCCTTCGATTAATTAGCCGCAATAACCATATACCAGGGACCTGTTTTGTGCACCTGCTTATATCGATTTAGCTTCAAGAATTAAAGATTGCCGGCGCACCCATTCATATCAGCCTTGCCGGATTAGGTCCCCTATGTCGAATATGGACAATTCGGGCTATTCCAATTTCATCGAGAACAAGCCGCAACTAAGAAGCTCCCTCCTGCTAATAGCATCGATATTGTTGGGCTAAGTAACCTGACTCGAAGTATTCGTGACTTCCTCTGGTTCTTTTTCAAACCTATAATGTAATCTCACCCGCCGTATCTCATCAAAAAGCATTAACAGAACGGCAACGCCATTCAAACTGACAAGGATCGTCAACAGCTTAGTCCCGGGCATGGTTGGCACAAAATCGCCATACCCAATAGTCGTAAGGGTGATGACCACGAAATAGAAATAGTCCAGTCAACCCCATCCCTCCAACCAATGAAACAAGGTGGCACATACGGCAACGAAGATGGCAACGTAGATAAATATGGGGCGGGCTTTTGGATCCACCAATAGGTCTAAAAACAAGGTTTTCATCAATGGAAAGCGCCTTCTTTTCTTTCTCTCAGTTAGCTCGCTCATTCTCTCCTCTTTCATGCACGCAGCCCTCTCTGCAGCAAATATCGCTTCAGCCGCCGATCAGGCGAGGAGATTAGTTACTCCTCAGTTGATTCAGAATTAGAATGTAGATCTTCATGCAATTTGTCCGCTTCTCGATTCTGGCGTGTCGCCCAAGCGCGTAGACCCAAGAAAATACCTAAAGCAGCTATGGGCAAGGCGATGCCGGCCCCCTGACTGATTAAATCGACGTTTTCCCCGGTGAATACAACTCCTAGAAAATTAACAGCTAATACAACCACGGTTACGCCAATGAGGCTGGTTTCTAATTCATCCGTACTGTCAATCTTCAACCATCCTGGGAATTCAATTTCGCTGATGAAAAGCTGATAAAAGCCGATCGCCGTAATATACAGCACTGTCCCGATCAGGAAGGTGTGGACAAATTCCACAACTTCGATCATAAAGGGAAGTTCATCAGGATGTGGTTCGTGTTCCACAAGTCCAACATACTCTGCCAGCCCCTCAACCAGTAGCCCTATCAGGCCAATGCCACCAAAAATAAAAAAGATGGCGGCAGCGATCCCCAAGCCGATGATAGGAATGATGATAAGGTAACGGGTTGTGGTAAAAAATCGGTCCATTTTCTTTCTCCTAAATGATGTTCTTTAATTCACTATGTTGATCTTACGGCAGCAGAGCCGTCAAGTAAAGAATGAAGAAGCTGATGAGGTCCAAGCAAGGAAATAAAAACTTCTAGAGGTAGTCTATAACACACAGACAAAAAGACTATTGTGTGTCTACTTCTATATTCTGTCGAATAGATGGATGGTCGAACCGCTAAAGCGATTCGACCATTTTTCAGTCAAAATATGTTTTCGGTTAAGGAATTCCGTCTCATATCCAGGCTGTTAAACCTGGATATGATTATCTGGCAACCTCCA
>JBFFVR010000133.1:0-4583 GCA_041570685.1 Promineifilaceae bacterium (SeqCode) | reverse complement strand
CTATTTGAATCATAAATCGGTCTTTGTCCTCGCGATGGAGAATACCATCATGAACAAAATCCGAACCAAGAATGCGTATCCTTTGTGTTTCGTTTATCGCTAGTTCCAGAACATTGCTCCCGAGGGCAGTGTCTAAAAACTTTGTCGTAAGTTTTCCTCTAACTTCTATAGCGTTTCCTTCAGAAGAGGTCATTTGGCCAGTCAGCTGCCCTACAGCATTCCGGGCAAATTGCAGTGCTTTATCATCAACCTTTGACCTAAGCTTTCTTTTTCCGCCGCGTGAAGGATAGGCAAATGGCTTACATGAATTCAGTACTGTTGCAATAGCTTCTCCAAGTAAATCAATCTCGGCATCGCCAAATCCTAGTTGGCTTATCCATACTGTTCCCATTCGCACCCCGGTTGCCGTGAAGGGGCTCCGGTCGCCAGGTATTGTGTTTCGATTTGTCACAATGCCAGCAACATCGAGTATCCGAGCTGCCATATCACCTGACAGGCTAACACCATTATTTGTAATGCTTTTCATATCCAACATCAACAAATGATTTTCAGAACCACCGGATACGACTCTAATACCTGCCTCGGATATCTTGGCAGCAAGACGGGAAGCATTATGAACCACCAACTCCTGAAGTTTTACAAATTCATCGGTGCTGGCCAATTTCAATGCTAATGCTAGAGCTGCAATGGTATTGAGATGTGGGCCACCCTGTTCACCTGGAAAGACGGAGCGATCAACCTTAACAGCGATATCGGGGCGATGAGTCATGATCATCGCTCCTCTTGGACCACATAGACTTTTATGGGTCGTTGTTGTGACGATATCGGCGATTCCTATAGGACTAGGATGAACACCCGTAGCAACTAAACCAGAAATATGAGCAATATCAGCCATTAGATAAGCGCCACATTTATCGGCAATCTGGCGAAATCTACTCCAATCTACGAGAAGCGGATAAGCGGTAAAACCAGCCACAATCAATTTAGGCATCGATTTTAAAGCTAATTCTTCAATCGCATCGTAGTTAAGACGTTCTGTCTCCAAATCTAAGGTATATGGAACAAAATTGTAAAGCTTTCCAGATCGATTGACAGGACTGCCGTGGGTAAGATGACCGCCATGTATCAGGTCCAAGCCCATTACGGTGTCCCCGGGTTCTAAAAGTGCACTGTATACGGCCGTATTTGCAGGCGAACCGCTCAGAGGCTGAACATTTATAAGAAGATCCCCCGCATCAACGTCGTTAGCACTAAACAGTTTTGCTGCTCTGCGGCGACATAGTGCTTCAAGGACATCGGCGTATTCAACGCCTTTGTAGTATCTTGGGTCGCTAAATCGACGAAAATACGCCAGTTCGGCGTCTAGATCCATTAACTCGTCTTCAGTTTGTGTCTGGCTGCTCTTCCGTGGATAACCTTCAGCATAAATGTTTCCAAAATTGGAACTCATCAATGCCCGCACTGCTGGGGGGGCGATACTCTCTGATGGAATAAGAATTATTTTGCTTTTCTGCCGGTGATCCTCGGCCATTACGAGTCGGTTAAGCTGGGGGTCAAGTTCTTCAACTGACCCCGCCGGGATGTAGCCCGTGACCATTGCAAATCTCCTATTGGCATTAACCGTCGGTTTCGTACCCGATAACCTCAAGACCTTGAACTGCCAACAACATCTATTATATTATCATTGGGGATAATCAAGATCTGCTAATCCTTCAAGTAGCGGTTTAGTTGGTTAGCTCTGGAAACCACTGTTGGTAAGGTATTTTTATGCGAACTTTACTGGCGCGACTCTTGGATTCAATGAATTTAGAGAAGCAACAGGTAATTGTATCAGCTTTCACAACGTTTGGCAGTCGATAACAAATATGATTGTTCTAATAATGTATTGATACTGGAGCTCAACTTATATCAGGAGCACGGCTTTGATTGAACGTAAACGGCAGCAGCCGTCTGAAAAGTTACGCGACCTTCGGGTTACAATTGTCGGATTGGGATTGATGGGCGGATCGATAGCTTTGGCTTTGCGCGACAGCGTCGCGTCGCTAACCGCTGTCGACCAGGATCAAGGTGTCCTTGATCGGGCAAAAAAAAGTGCAATTGTCGACTATGCTAGTCTTGACTTGGAAAGCGTGCTTTCTGTTACCGATCTGCTCATACTAGCCGTTCCCGTCAAGGAAATAATTGCGCTGCTAAAATGGCTTCCCTCAGTCAAGGGCGGGTCGATGGCCATAATTGATCTTGGCAGCACTAAGGTTGAGATATGTGAGCTCATGTCCCTCTTGCCAGAAAGATATGATGCCATTGGTGGTCATCCAATGTGCGGTCGAGAAAAATCTGGATTAGGTGCTGCTGAGGCTACCCTTTATCAAAATCAACCATTCGTGCTTTGCCGGACTTCGATGACTACACCATATATTGAAAACATCGCTCACCAACTGATTCAAAAGATAGGTTCTCAACCATTGTATCAATCACCAAATAAGCACGATGAAACCGTTGCCGCTACAAGTCACTTACCATACATTGTCTCTGCCGCTCTAATGGAAGTGGTAAATGCTGTTGCCGAGTCAAATCTTGAGGCGTGGGTAGTCAGCGCAACCGGATTTCGGGACACGGCTAGATTGTCAGGATCTGATCCACAAATGATGCTTGATATTATCGTTTCCAACAGGGAATCAATAAAAAAACATCTCAAAGCGTATGGTCGAGTTCTTAAGGATATTACGAATTTACTTGAGAACGAGGATGATATGGAGCTTTACCAGAAACTTTACAATAATCAGCAGCACTATTGGGACTATCGACGGGCCAAAGATCTATCATCTAAATAACGCTTATTGTCATAGTCTCCTATTCACCAAACTTAACTCCCTGGGCTAACGGCAAATCATTCGACCAATTAATTGTATTTGTTTGCCGTCTCATGTAACCCCGCCAAGCATCCGATCCAGATTCACGTCCTCCACCCGTCTCCTTTTCACCGCCAAATGCACCTCCTATTTCAGCGCCAGAGGTACCAATATTTACATTTGCAATGCCACAATCGGAGCCACCAGCTGCTAGGAAGGTTTCAGCTGTATGCATTGAATCTGTGAAAATGGCACTTGAAAGACCTTGCGGGACATCATTTTGAATGGCGATCGCTTCGTCGATATCTGAATACTCCAACAAGTAAATAATAGGAGCAAATGTCTCTTCTTTTACTATTTCCGATTGCATTGGCATCTTCACAATTGTTGGCTCTACAAAATTCTTGCCCAATTCGTGAATCATTCTTCCGCCGGTCAGGATCATTCCACCATCTGCTTTGGCTTGCTCCAGAGCTCTGAACATGCCTTCTACCGCAACTGTCGAAACCAGCGGCCCCATCAAGGTATCCTCTGCCAAAGGATCACCAATTTTCACCTGTTGGTAGGCATTTACTAACCTAGATTCCAGCTCGGCCGCGATACTCTCATGAACAATCAATCGACGAGAAGATGTGCAGCGTTGTCCGGTTGTACCTACTGCGCCAAATAGAATACCTCTCGTGGCCAGATCCAGATTGGCGTCGGCTGCAACGATAATGGCATTGTTTCCCCCGCATTCCAAAATGGTTCGGCCGAATCTGCTGGCGACAGTTTGAGCGACATGGCGACCGACTTGGCTAGAACCTGTAAAAGCGATCAATGGGAATCGGTCATCATTAATGAGATAATTACCGACTTCAGGTCCTGTCCCAACCACCAGGTTGAAAATGCCATCTATCGCGTGATCTCCCATAACCTTATTGCAAATATGTTGCATCGCTACAGCCGTTAGAGGTGTTTGTTCTGAAGGTTTCCAAACCACTGTGTCTCCGCAAACTGCAGCTATGGTAGAATTCCAAGACCAGACAGCTAATGGAAAATTGAAGGCGGTGATCACGCCGACAGGACCCAGAGGATGCCACTGCTCATACATACGATGACCTGGTCGTTCCGAATGCATGGTAAGGCCATAAAGTTGTCTCGAAAGACCAGTCGCGAAATCGCAAATATCAATCATCTCTTGGACTTCACCCAGACCTTCGACCTTGATCTTACCCATTTCCAGACTTATCAATTCACCTAATGGTTCCTTGAGTTCTCGAACTGCAATGGCTAAATCACGTACTAGCTGTCCTCTTTTAGGAGCAGGAACTTGTCGCCAGGTATCAAAAGCATTTAACGAGTGGATTACGACCTTTTCATACGTTTCTCTTGTCGCCTGAATCACGGCTGCGATGGGCTCGCCATCCGTAGGATTATATGAAATCAACTTGGTGCCCGCTGAGTCGCTCAGCCACCTATCTTGTCCAATGCAGGCACCGGAATTGACATCAGCGATATTAAGCTTCTGGAGTAATGCTTTCATGATTTATCCTCGTAATCGATATGCCACCAACTGGAATTCTGCATGTGCGCTCTTGTTGAGTTTAGCACATGCAGCGCCTCTATTCCATAGCCCAAAATTGACCTTAAATACATTTATCCGGTAGAATTCTGCGTTGTTATCCTGAAGGAGGACCGATGAGCACTCATTCAAATGCAGGCGAGGTCACACTAAGTAGGACGTTGGGCCTG
>JBFFVR010000132.1:0-4607 GCA_041570685.1 Promineifilaceae bacterium (SeqCode) | reverse complement strand
GTCGATTTAACTCTTGTAACGAGCAATTTAAGGATATTTCTTCTGGGGAGCTTTTCATAACAAAATTCAAGGGAACCATGAGTTCTTCTCTGGATGACCGAACGACGACATGAGTAACTTCCATGCTCAGAGGATTAAGTAAAATAGACGTTGATTGGCCTCCATATCCGTCTGTACATTGAACCTTTGCATCAATAGGAACATCCATAAATCTATTCCTCCCTATCTTCTCTCGATTAACGGCGTCACTCTAAATTTAAAGGAATTTAACGATTCGATCGTTTGGCAATTACACTGGTAAAACACAGCCTATTCTGATAACCGATCATTAATCGGTTGGAGAAAAGCATCCATGTATAAATATTGTCATTATTTATACTTCAAAAAGCGAAGTAATGTAATCACGACAGTGATTTTCAAAATTATTGCCAGTGCATAAAATGAAAGCGATTATAAAGGCCATATAAGTGGCACCAATAAAAGACTCAACAACAAAAACATGATTGTTAGCGGAAATCCTACTTTGAAGAAATCGCTAAATGAATAGCCGCCAGGACTGGTTACCATGAGATTGGTTGTTGTTCCTATGGGCGTTAAGAATGCTGTCGAAGCGCTAATGGCTACCATCATCAATAGTGGATAAGGAGAAACCCCTAGTTCGAAAGCAGCTTGTAGCACGATAGGAGCCACCAAAACTGTCGTAGCTGAATTATTAATGACTTGACTAAAGGCAGTGGTGAGAAGAAATATCCCGGCTAACAGGGCCAATGAGCCAACCGAACCTAATGTATTGACCAAGGCCATCGAAAGCAATTCTGCTCCACCAGTAACCTGTAAAGCTGTGCTCATCGGGATCATGGCGGCAATAAGAATAACGCTTCTCCAGCTAATAGAACGATACGCTTGCTCCATCGAAAGACACTTGCCCAGCACCATGATGATGGCTGCTATAAGGGCTGCTATCACTGTTGGGACAATTCCTGTGACCATCAACAGGATCATGCCTAAAAGAGCAAGTGAGGCAATGATGGCTTTTGGGCTTAATTCGACAACCTGACGGGCCATAGCCTCTGGACTACCGACGACCACGAAATTCCGTTTTTCTTTTTTTAGCAGCTCAATATCCTGCCACCGCCCCCGGACTAATAAGGCGTCTCCAAGCTTTAAGCGAACGTGTATGTCTTCTAGTCGTCGATCTTGTCTCCTGATACTAAGGACTTGGACATTATATTTTTCTGCAAAGTGTCCTTGGGTTATGGTACGGCCAATATATACTGAACGGGGCGCCAGTAAGATTTCGGCCACCCCAACCTCGTGAGAAAGCAATATCTCTGGCAACTGTTCAGTATCACCTTCGGCCGATTGTACGCCTAAATTATAGCGAAGCATTACTTTATTTATGGCCACTCGAGTTGCCTTAACAAGGAGAATATCGCCGGTATTTATAATTGTATCTGGACCTGGCACTGAACGATCTTGTTCCAATTGGAGCTTTTCCAAACTGGCAGCAACCCGGCCTTGCCTCTGTTGTGGATTCTCCTTATCGCCTATACTTTCAGCTCCTGCATGCCGAATGTTTAATACCGTTACATCAAAATCACGACCCAAACGAGCTTGGGAAAGGGTTTTACCAATAAGCCGGGAACCGTACCGGACACGCAACCAAAAAAGACTTCCCTCCAAGGTATAATCTCGGGCAATCTCATCCATTGATTCTGACAGATCCTGCGGGCGCTCTTTTTCTTTGCGAGAGGGGAGCAAGCGCCTTCCAACCACCGTCATATAGGCAATGGCCAATACCAGCAGAGGTAGACCAATAAGGGCAAATTCAAAATAACCAAATCCGCTTAAACCAGCACCGATGAGAATGTCATTGATGATGATATTCGGTGGTGTTCCGGTAAGAGTTAGTAACCCACCTGTATTGGCGGCAAAGGCCAGTGGCATGAGAAATTTAGAAGGAACGCTGCCAATATGCCAAGCAGCCGAAGTTACCGCCGGCATCAGAGTTGCAACTGTTCCCGTATTACTTATAAACGCTGACAACAAAGCCGTACCTGCCATTAATATCACGAGCAGGCGCAATTTACTGCTTTCAGCGATCGTCAGCATACGCTCGCCTAACCAAGCGGTAACTCCAGTTCGGGACAAACCGTCACCTATGACAAAAAGTGTGGCAATTAATATTACAGTCGAATTTCCGAAGCCGGCCAATATTTGATCCAGATCCAGGATCCCAGTCAGAAATAATGCCAAAAGCGAGAGCAAAGCGACGAGATCCGCTCGCAACCGACCAAATATGAAAAATAGAATAGTGATTCCAAGAATAAGGAAGGTTATGGCCATTGAATGATCGTTTTTACTGCGATTGACATGGCAAGTTTATGAAGGATAAATGATCGTTTTAGGTCTATAAACGAAATAACCCGAAGGGTATACAGAATGATTAATTCCTACCCTTCGGGAATCGGTTTTCGAGCAAATAGAATTGCTACAATAATTTACATTTTAGAAGCGTGAATGATGATTAGTCGTCTGATGACTGAGCTTCTTCCAAAGCATCGCTGAGCCCAAACATGACATCGGCTTCGCCTAGTTCTGTCGCTCCAGCGGCAACATCGGCTACGCCTTCACCGGCCAGTTCGTCGGCTGCCTCATGTAGACCTTTGGAAGCTGCCATCTCTACGAGACCTTCCGCGGTCAAGGCTTCACCTGCCTCAGCTAGTTCCTCGCTTCGTTCTGCCATACCCTCAGCAGTAACTACGCGAGCAATTCCCTCAGTTACTTCTTCGGCACCAAGGTCGCCAACTTGAAGGCCGGTGGAACCAATGGCATCAGATAATGCCCTGGTAGCACCATAGCGGAACAGGGTGTCAACAGCAATTTCATGTAACTGCTGACCCTTGTCCTCCAGGAAGTTCGCCAATACTGGCATATCCAGCGCATCAACAACTTCACTAGCAGCCATTAATTGGCCTGATACGGCAGCGATGTCCATGCACTCCTCTAAATCATCCTCAGCAAGCATATTTACCAAGGCACTTTGCACAGCAAGATCCTCTGATGCAGAAAGGAGTTCAACACCCTCAGCCATGTCCACTGCGCCCGCTTCTGCTACGACGTCGGCCAAAAATGATACTCGCTCGGCCGCTTCCATCGCGTCAACGCCGCGCGTTACATCACTAGCACCCGCCGCCAGGGCCACCCGGCTTACTTCCTCTACCTCTTCGGCCGCTGCCAATTCCTCTAGTCCGGCTTCGAGATCTGCTAAACCTTCTAGGGCAGTAACTGTACCAAGGTCTTCGACCTCAGAAGCAGCCTCTTGCATTTCATCATTCATTTCACTGGTCATCTTTTTGCCTCCAATTACTTAATTCGATTTCTTTCAAGAATACTACATATTTTCCACATGAGCCATCACAAATCGATGGCTTAAAGACCTTCCTCTTTCAGATGCATTGGAATCGTGTCATTGGCAATTGAGTCCTTCTGGTTCAAACTCAATAATGGTCTTACTAAGATAGAATTTCCTCCATCATTTTTACACTTGTACTTGTTCCAATTCGATTAGCTCCCGCCGCAATCATTTCGCGAGCTTTCTCTAGCGTCCGAATTCCACCAGAAGCTTTCACTCCCATATGGGGACCTACGGTCTGCCGCATTAGTGATACATCATGTACAGTGGCTCCGCTACTTGTAAAACCAGTTGAAGTTTTGACGAAATCCGAACCGGCTTTTTTTGCCAAGTCGGAAACACGGACTTTCTCTTCATCAGTAAGTAGGCCAGCTTCGATGATTACTTTACATAGTACCCCCCTGCCATGAGCAGCCCTAACGACGCCAGCTATCTCGTTTTCTACTAAAGAATCGTTCTTTTCCTTAAGGGCACCGATATTGATAACCATATCAATTTCAGAAGCACCGTCAGACATGGCCTGTTCTGCTTCTCGGATTTTATCTTCTGGACTTACTGCTCCTAAAGGAAAACCAATGACTGTCCCTACTTTGACGTTTGATTGCTCCAGGAGTCGTACCGCTTGCTTAACATGGATTGGGTTAATACATACCGAAGCAAACTCGTATTCCAAACTTTCTTGGCAGAGTTTTTCAATTTGCTGGCTTGTTGCATCGGGCTTCAGCAAAGTATGATCAATTATGCCGGCGAGTAGTTTTGGATCTTCGTTTATCATTGCTGCTAATTCTTCTGGCGGCATGTAGTCGAGCTTGGGTAAGGCCTGGATTACGTTTCGCACTATTTGGATCAACTTCTCACCGGCAACCGAGGCCATTTCTAAAACCTCTTGATGGCTGTCTGGCTGCTGATCAGAATCGCCGGTTGCTTTATTGGTGATTGCAGAGAAACCAAGGATACGCATCCCGGCATGATTGGCTGCAGTCACCTCCGGTACAGTTGACATGCCGACGGCATCGCCGCCAATTATTCGCAAATAACGTCGCTCCGCAGGGGTCTCAAAAGTTGGGCCAGAAACAGCAGCATATACCCCCTCCTGCAATTTAATATTGTGACGACGAGCGGTATTTATGGCCAACACTTGAAGGTCTGGGGCATAAGTAAAGGTCATATCCGGGAAGCGAGGTCCAAGCTC
>JBFFVR010000131.1:0-4618 GCA_041570685.1 Promineifilaceae bacterium (SeqCode) | reverse complement strand
GCCACATAAGAATGATTGTACTAATCGCTCAATTATCTGCAGACCAGGCAAGCATATGACTACGACCAATATCTGGGAAGCGCAATTAACCATCGAAGATCATGATCACAAGCCGGTTGAGTTATCGCTCGATCAATGTATTAAATGCAATATATGTGTGACAGCCTGTCCGGTCACGGCCGTCACTGACCTGTTTCCAGGTCCAAAGTATGAAGGGCCCCAGGCAGGTCGGTTTCGTCACCCAGGCCAACGAACGCCGGATCACTCGGTTGACTATTGCAATGGCTGTCGAGTCTGTAATATGGTTTGCCCAACCGGGGTGCGAATTGCCGAAATCAACGGCCGAGCCCGAGGCGATATTGTCCAGGGAGGCCAGGTCTCTCGCCAGCATAAACTGCGTAATAACTTGATTGCCAGACCGGAATTGTTGGGAAAATTAGGACAGCCAGTCGCACCTTTGGCTAACCTTGTGCTCCACAGTGGTTTCGGCCGATTCTTCGCCAAGCTCACCCTCGATATCGCTCCTGAAGCGCCATTACCGCGATTCGCCAACGAACGATTCAGCTCTTGGGCCAAAAAACGAACGGAAAAGGTACAAAGTGATCGAAAGGTCGTTTATTTCCATGGTTGTTCAACAGAATATTACGAGGCACGGGTGGGCAAGGCGGCCGTTCAAGTACTGGAAGCCAATGGTTTTGAGGTACTTATCCCACCTCAAAATTGTTGCGGTTTACCTTTGCTCTCCAATGGCGAATTTGAGGCGGCCCAAGCCTATCACGAAAGTAATATTAGCAAGCTTATTGATTATGTAAAGCAAGGGTATGTGATTGTCGGCACCTCAACGAGCTGTACACTGACCTTAAAAGAAGAGGCTCCAGAACTTCTCTCCTATTATACGGAAGATGCCCAGTTATTGGCGGCTAATACCTTTGACATCAACGAGTTCCTTGTTCATCTTCTTGATGATGGCCAATTAAAGTCCGATGATTTGAAGCCTATTCCTTTCACACTAGCTTATCACCCTCCCTGCCAATACCGGGCTCACCGCATTGGTCGTCCCAGTGTCGAAATCATGGATGTCATTCCTGAGTTGACCATTATTGAAAGCCAGGCCGCTTGCTGTGGAATTGGTGGAACTTACGGGTACAAGGCAGAGAAGATTGGGATATCGAACGACGTGGGCCAGCCGCTATTCGATTTCGTTCAGGAAATAAATGGTCCGATTGCCGTATGTGACAGCGAGACCTGTCGCTGGAATATTGCCGCGACCACCGGGGTGCCTTTTGTCCATCCAATAGAGCTATTGGCGGCTGCCTATGGATACGATGTGGAGGGTCCGCTGGCAGAGGTAATTAGCTAGACGTATGATTATGTCTTAAATTTGCCTTAATCGATCAAAGCCTCTGCCGCAACCCTTGATTCCCGAAGCCTACCCATTTGTTCGTTTACTTTCAGCTATATCTTGTTAACTACATCTGAATATAAAATTGCAACTCATTCTCTAATTCGATTTTGAGAGGACAGATCCTGTAATCGAAATTGTATCGCAAGCTTAGTAAAGATAGGCTTGTAATCTCGTTGTTAATGGGGCTTAGGTTAATCACATCAGAAACAGCCGGTCAACATATTAAAAGTATTCTTTCAAAGGTTAATTGATGAATCCATTACTTTCAGATAAGGCGACAAAGAATAGCCTCAGGATGCGCGTTGACAACCTTAAGAACGCTTTAAAGATGCTGCCCTTCATCATTTTCGTGAGTTTCATGCAAGCCGGTCCGGCACGGATGATGAAGCGCAAATTCAAGAAACAAATGGACCAGGGTGAGACGATTTGGTTGGATGATCTTGAACCGCACCGATCGCTGCCCCCAAGTCAACAACGTCCAGCGGATGAAAGAATGTCCGCGGACATGACACCAAATCACTCAGTTCGACCTTGCAAGAGCCGGGCTATCAAATTGGATGCCTACCCTTAACCAGATTATCCATTTAGCTATCGCCATCCCCCATTATCTGGTAATGTGATCAACGGATTCGGAAAGACACATTCACGACCGGCTAATAAGGTATTTTATAGCGGCGACTATCGTGTTGCCTGGGGTGGACTCGAACGATATTTTCATGCACACGCCAACGATATTTCCATCAAAGAGCTTCGCAAGATTCGCTGGCATGATCGTTATAGAGATGGGAAAGTAGCAACCGAAAAATTTGCTGTTGAAAATCGTGACGAGATGTCCGAATATGTCAAGGATGCAGCAAAATTATTAGGCGTGGAGCTGGTTGGCATCACGCACCTTTCTGCTGAACACATTTTCGAACATTATGACGCTTCCTTCTACGATTCAGCAATATGCATCGCTGTCACAATGGAATTAGATGGCATGCAATTTGCGACAACAGATAGGGCATCCGCTGCCATATTGGACGGATATAGCAGAGCGTCCAGGGCTTCTGTAGAATTAGCCAAACGAATTCGGGGCTTAGGCTGGGAGGCATTAGCCGCCAGCAATGTAGGTGCCGACACGGCAGAGGTGTTACATTTGCCTTTAGCCGTGCAAGCGGGATTGGGTCAACTTGGCAAACATGGCTCGTTGATCACCAAGGAATTTGGTTCAAATTTGCGTTTGGCGACAATACTGACCAATATGCCGTTGTCCCACGACCAGCCAATTGATATCGGCGTAGACGATTTCTGTGGAAGCTGCCAAATCTGGGTCGCCAATTGCCCTCCTCAGGCTATTTTTGATTCGAAACAAGTGGTACGTGGCGTTGAAAAACGGTACGTTGATTTCGATAAATGCATACCTTACTTTTCGATGCATAATAGTTGCGGTGTCTGTGTTGCTGTTTGTCCCTGGACGGAGCCTGGGCGTGGAGAAAGTATTTCGCTCAAAATGCTTGCCAACCGAACGGAATGACCGTCTTGAATCTATTCGGGACTACATGTGGTAAAAGAATGATCGAAAAGAACATGAAAGCCGTCAACTTTTTCTTCCAATGATTATTATTATCGCTCAAGTATGAAACGCCGCGAGCCCCGATTCAATATCGCATGGCGAATCGAAATTGACGAAAAAGGAAATGAATTAAATCAAATGGACAAAGAATATCAAATAGCTTATGTTGACGAACCGGAATGGGGAACAATCGGACGGGGGATTCGTGATTTCAACATACAGCAGGCTGGCAACGATAATTATCAAAACCTGTGTTATGTTCTGAGTACGGCCGACTAGGAAATTGTTGGCGGTGTGATAGGCGCGACATATTGGGATTGGTTTTACCTAGACCTGCTATGGGTAAAAGAAGAGCTCCGTGGTCAAGGATATGGACATCGCTTGTTGATGCTTGCGGAAAATCGGGCTCGAGAGCGTGGCGCTAAGAATGCTTATCTAGATACATTCAGCTTTCAAGCGCCAGATTTCTATAGCCAACATGGCTACCAGGTATTTGGCGAACTAGCAGACTTCCCGCGTGGACACCAACGCTACTTTCTCAGGAAACAGCTGTAAGAATTCGACAGCTTAATCTGCTCGCTTTCCCTATGGCCTTTTGACCTTCACTTCAGTCCTCGCCTAGATTTGGATTCGGCCGAGGGATTTGGGGGACAAATCCTTGCTTGTAGACCATAATGCTTCGCTTAAAGGTAATAATGATGGTCCCGTCCTGATTATAGCCAGTCGTTTGCACTTCGATGATCCCCCGCTCGGATTGTGATTTTGATAGGCGCGTACTCAACACTTCACTTTGGGCATAGATGGTATCACCTTCATATACAGGTGCAGTCATTCGTATCTCATCCCACCCGAGATTAATGCCGTTCTGAGAAATATCTGAAACTGATAATCCGGTCACCAATGCTAGGGTAAAGGTCGAATCAACAAGCGGCTTACCGAATGTTGTTTGTGCGGCGAAATGAGCATCGAAGTGAATAGGATTAGGATTCACTGTTAAAAGTGTAAACCAGATATTATCTGTCTGGGTGACGGTACGACCTAACGGGTGTTGGTAGATATCCCCAACTTCGAAATCTTCATAAACCCGACCTTTCCAGCCCTCCTTGATCGCCATAGTTTATTTACTCCTATTTCCAAAACTTACACAATATTGTCAGAACGTAATTCAGAGATATCGAGGGAACTGTAACCGAGCTCCATCAAGATCTTGTCGGTATGTTCGCCTAAGGCCGGAATTGGTTTTATTACAGGCTCGACACCAGCTATAATGACTGGGGGCATAAGGGCTGGTAAGAAGCCAACCGGTGATTCAACCTCTCCCCACCTTTGACGAGCAGCCAACTGTTGATGCTCGAGGAAATCGTCCAGTGAATTCATTTTGGCATTCGCAATATCTGCCTGTTCCAACCGGGAAACAACTTCAGTTAATGTAAGTTCCTTGAATATTGTCTCGATGATTTCCCGTAATTCTGACCTGTTATTCACCCGTCCCATATTGTCATTGAAGCGTTCATCGTAAGCTAGTGACGGACGTCGCAAGGCGATCTCGCAAAAACGTCGCCATTCGGGTTCATTTTGAATTCCGAGGATGACGACGCCATCGTCGCCCGATGGAAAAGGACCATAGGGGGCAATCGATGCATGTCGAGATCCGCTGC
>JBFFVR010000130.1:0-4635 GCA_041570685.1 Promineifilaceae bacterium (SeqCode) | reverse complement strand
GTATCCCAGCGAGGCCAAGTATCAACAATACCAGGATGGTCAGGCGCAAGGTCAGACTTATCCAGGTTCTCTTCTGATTTTGTGTCGAACGGGGGCGGCCTAGCCAAACAAAAAATGGCAGAAGGATTAATAGAAGGAGAACGCCGGGTGAACTAAAACTCATTCTATTAATCTAATCCGTATCAAGCCGTTATCCAGCCACGATAACGCGAGAAAAAAACGATCTTTGGATCTTGCTCTTTCGAGTATGTTTCACTTGATGTACCGATTGAAAAGAGACATTTTTATCCCAAATATTTCCCAAAAAACAGTTTGGGATATGTTTGGGATATCATGGGCGAACGATATCGGGTTTAGTTTACTTCAGAATATAGTGTGTGCCCTTTTTTGAACCTATCTTGAGCAACGATCCTCTATCGACTAAGTCAACTAAGTCGAGCCTAAGCGTTTCACTGGTTACATCAGGACAAAGTTTTTGATATTCGCGATTAGTGATGCTTCCATTCTCCTTGACGTAGGTTAAAGCTCGAGCTTGACGCTCGTTCATATTGCGTGTCCATTTGGGGGTTGTGGCCACCTGCTTGCGCTTGTTTGACAATTTAACAGTAAATGAATGAGGTGTGGCGCTGAAGCTCGGTGGAGGATGTCCTGCCTGGACCATATCCTCTATCATCTGGTCGATTCCTAATCCCAATTCTTCGATGTAACCCCATTGAAATAGACCATTAACAAGGCGCGGATTGCGAGAAAAATGTTCTTCTACGATATTGTCAACAGTAATATATCCGGGCAAGCTACCTGGGCTAATCACTTCAAGTCGATCGCTATACATACGCACTTCAATTCGCCTGCCAGATACGCGATAATCCCGGTGCGCAACAGCATTTACCAAGGCTTCCCTGACGGCAAATGGCGGATATTCTGTTAATTCTTCTCGTTCAAGACCATTCACCACAGCACCGACCCGCATTTCTTCCCAGGTCACATTCCAGGCCCGCTCGACTACACGGGCTAGCGGCCCTGTGATCTCATCCCGCCGGCCATAACCGGTACCACCTTGTTTGCCATGGGGTTCGGTTCCTGGAAATTTTACAAAGACAATTCCGCTCTGCGGTAAGAAGGCTTGAGGATTGCTGCCAAATAGCAGGATGCCAGCTACCGTTGGTATCCCTTCGGGATCAACCGCACCAATTTCAAACAACAAATCGGATAGTGGGCCAATCTTAGAAACTCCTCGCGCTTCTCTTTTCGCCAGATATTCATCTAGAATTTCATTGTCAAAGTCCGATTGTATTGCGCCAGGAACGGTATCAGCTTCAAAATCGGTGGCAGTCTTGCTGGCAGCTAATTGACTTATTTCATCACCGCTTAATACCCGATTCATCGAGCCGCTGCGAACTAATACTCGGCCATCCATTAGGCTATGAAGATCAGAACTTCGGCTCACATGAAGGCCAACCAGGGAACCCTCAATCGTATCGATATGTTGCCATCTACTGGCGATAGGCGGCCGGCATTGGGTTAGAGCTGCGCGCAGGGCGCCTTCAGCTTCTTCCTCCCAGATTGTGCTGGCATGCTGACCATCTTCATCAAGTCCCAAAATAACAAGACCCCCATCAGCATTAGCAAAGGCCACTAAGCATTCCGCCAATCTATCAGGATCAGCATCAGGCAGATAAGCTAAACGTGGTCCAGGCTTTTTGGAATTACTCATGTAAGATGCCCCTGGTCGGTAACTAGATAGATGCAGTTAAAGAAAACCTTCGCGAATTCAATTATGGGGCCAACAGCGATGAATGACAACTGCCTTAATTGAATAAATGGTGACTCAGAATTAGCTAGTTTGAGCGCTCGCGATTGGGGTGGGAAATCTTTGATGACTAGGATGAAAAGCCACCTTGATGCGCTATAGCTTATTTACTATCTGCCACAAGCTCTTCAGCGGCTAATGCTGCTCCGATAATACCTGCCTCATTTCGCAATTTTGCAGGCACTACCTTCGCCCGAATGGTTAAATGGGGCACAAACTTTTCGTATTTTTTACTCACGCCTCCCCCTAAAATGATCATTTTTGGAGAAAACAACAGTTCAAGATGATGGAAATATTCATCCAGGCGAGAAGCCCATGGTTTCCAGCTGAGACTTTCCTCTGAGCGAATACGATCGCTGGCATAATCTTCCGCATCGACATCATGACCTCGCAAGTAGAGGTGACCTAACTCCGTGTTGGGAACAAGTTTGCCATCCACAAACAGGGCACTGCCAATTCCTGTGCCCAGAGTGAGAATCAAAACAACACCAGATTTCTTTCTTCCGGCACCAAATCGCATTTCAGCAATGCCAGCTGCATCAGCATCATTTAATAAACAGACTTTGCGCCCGGTTGCTTTGGCAATGCGACTTTCACCCGGGTAATCAATCCAACCATCATCGATATTGGCGGCCGATTTTACCGTACCCTCCAAGACGATAGTTGGAAACCCTACTCCCAATGGACCTGTATAGTCAAATTCTTTGACCAGCTTCTTTATTGTGCCAATGACTGCTTTGGGTGTAGCAGGTTGGGGCGTCCTTAGGCGGATTCGATCGGTGGTCAATCGTCCGCTCTTGGTATCTACAATGGCGCCTTTGATCCCAGATCCACCCACATCGATGCCCAATCTTGCCATATTATTTCCTCCATTTTCATCGATCGATTATTGCAAAGTTTCGGGAGTAACATGCTGGTAAATTATTCCTTTTCATCTTCAATTTGCGCTGCTAATTCTTGTAAGAAACCGATGTTATCTTGAGCGACTTTACGCCCCGCCATTATGCCTTCCTCCAGACGATGGAAATCAAATAAGCCAATCGAGCCCACATCCGGCTCAAGAAATAAAGATGGCTTGGCATGTTTCATGTGATCCTGTACATTTCGCGCAGTTATGATATCTGCCAGTGTAGACACAGATTGGTACATAGGATCTCGTTGAGTGCGCGTTAGGAATCGAGTAAGTATATTGTTGCGGGGAGGATATGGCACCGGTGAGCCGTAAGGCGCACTATTCGATAGATCGACAGCAACTACGTTTTTCGCTCCTCGTTCTATAGCTACGTTGAAGGGTGTGTTATTAAGCACCCCTCCATCAATAAGCGTTTTTCCATCCCTTTTAACAGGAGGAAATACAACAGGGAAGGCGGTCGTGGCCAAGATCGCTGAGACGATATCACCCTTGTCAATAACCACTTCGACGCGCTCAATTAAATCAGTTGTTACCAGAGCGAGCGAGATATCCAAATCTTCAAATCGCCGAGTTTTGATACTTTTTCGTAACAACTTTTCCAATTTGTGGGTATCCATTAAGGCGGGCTTCTGCCAAGGGAAGGCATACATTTTGCCAAATTGCATTTGCTCAAATACATCGATCAATTGACCGGATTTCAAGCCAGCGGCAATTAGAGCTCCAACGAGACCACCAATACTTGTGCCGACAACAATATCAGGCTTTAATCCTAATTGCTCGAGTTCCATGAACACCCCAATGTGAGCGGCACCTCGAGCGCCACCACCTCCAAGGGCTAAACCAAGTTTCTTCTCATTCTCCCCCATTTTTAATTATTCCTTTGCATAGTTCATTGTTGTTCATAAAGAAAGGCAGATTGCTCCATTTCCAAGTGATTCTGAATCGTCCAAATACTTTACATAACGGTTTCGTAGAAGTGCGGTAACTTGTCTACAGATTGTGAAGAAAACGAGATGGCGTTTTCTAAAGCATGTTTAGCTTGAGCCAATCTAAATGTATCGTTGGCATGAACCGTGCCTAGTAAATCCTGTTCCTCGACGTAATCGCCAACTTTACGTGGAATCACCATACCAACCGCATGATCGATTGAATCAGTTTTCACTACTCGGCCTCCGCCAAGCGTCAGGCAGCTCCAACCAACAGCACCGGCATCGATTCCTGCGATATAGCCAGCCCGGGCCGCATAGATGGGTTCAGTATATTTGGCGACGGCAAATTTTGTTGGATCGTCGACTAAGCTTGCCGAACCTCCCTGATGTTCTACAAGTTGTTTAAATTTCTCCAGCGCACGACCATTATCACGAGCAGCAGTCGCCATTTGTTTGGCTTCTTCCATTGACGTGGCAGCCTTGGCCAAGACAAGAAGGTGGCCAGCAATTTCCAGACAATGAGCCCAGAAATCGGCCGGGCCAACACCCTGCATCGTTTCGATAGCCTCTTTCACCTCTAGGGCGTTTCCCACGGCGTGCCCAAGGGGTTGATTCATATCCGCTATGAGCGCAACCGTCTCGCGCCCCGAGTCTTGCCCGATTTCGACCATCTGTCTTGCCAGTTTACGAGCATCTTTCAGAGTCTCAATGAAGGCACCCTTACCCACCTTAACATCCAAAACAACAGCATCAGCTCCGGCCGCTAATTTTTTCGACATTATCGATGCTGCGATGAGTGGAATGCTTGCGATGGTACCGGTCACATCACGTAAGGCATAAAGCTTGCCGTCGGCCGGGGCTAATTCAGCCGTTTGTCCTGCTAAAACCAAGGAGATATCTTTTAGTTGGCGTTTGATTCTTTCAAGGGACAATTCGGATGACCACCCAGGGAAAGATTCCATCTTATCTAAGGTGCCACCGCT
>JBFFVR010000129.1:0-4645 GCA_041570685.1 Promineifilaceae bacterium (SeqCode) | reverse complement strand
TTGAGACCGTTGCAGACCAATACGCTGATTGGGTAACGCTACGAAATGAAATCAATTACGAGGTAGATGGTATCGTCGTTAAAATCGAAGATCAACCCCTGGCACAAAGCCTTGGATTTGTGGGCAAGGACCCTCGAGGGGCAATTGCCATGAAATTCCCGGCACAAGAAAAAACGACCAAGTTACTCTCGGTTGGTGTTAATGTCGGGAGAACTGGCATCTTGGCCCCCAATGCGGTATTGGAACCTGTTGAGATAGGGGGCGTCTTGGTACAAAATGCGACCCTACATAATTACGACGAAATTGCTCGTAAGGATATTCGAATTGGGGACACTATAATCGTCAAACGAGCAGGGGACGTAATACCATATATTATTGGACCGGTAAAGGAGCTGCGAGATGGTACCGAAGAGGTTATCAGTCCGCCGCTTCGATGCCCGTTTTGCGATGTTCCTGTCACTCACCCTCCCGGTGAAGTAGCCGTATATTGCCTAAATCCAACTTGCCCAGAGCAATTGGTTAGGCGAGTTGAATACTTCGTCGGCCGCTCTGCAATGGATATCGATAATTTTGGCTCAAAAACTGGCGCACATTTGATTCAAGAAGGCTTGATCTCGGACGTTTCAGACATTTATTTCCTCCAGCGGGAGGATCTGCTTAATCTAGAAGGATTTCAAGAAAAAAAAGTGGACAATTTACTAGCTGGCATCGAAGCGAGTAAAGAGCAGGATGCCACTAGGGTTCTAACAGGACTTGGCATTCGATTCGTTGGGAGTGTTGTGGCGAATTTGTTTCTGGAAAATCTAGGAAGTATTGATATTCTTGCCCAAGCCAGCCAGGCAGAATTGGAAGCGATCGAAGGTATTGGTCCCGAAACCGCTTCAAATACCGTTGCTTGGTTTTCGCAATCAAACAATCAGGATTTGCTCCAGAAATTTCGAGAGGCAGGACTAAATTTTGCTCTAGAGTCCCCCATAATCATCGATAACAGCTTGGAAGGACTCACCTTCGTCATAACAGGTGCTTTGCCAACTATGAGCCGCCAGGAAGCGAAATCCCTTGTTGAGGCGAATGGTGGCAAAGTTACAGGGTCAGTTAGCGGCCGGACAAGTTACCTCTTGGCTGGCGAGTCGGCGGGGAGTAAGTTAAGCAAAGCACAGAATTTGGGGATTCCGATTATTGATGAAGATGGACTGATGAAAATGATTTCGAGTAATAGTTAAAGGCGAACTGACTGATTAATTCCTCTATGGTCAAATCGAATGACAGAATTTTTTAACGTATTACCTCCAGATGATGCTCGGCAATTATTATTCGATCATCTTACTTGGCGAACCGAAGGCGAGATAGTCGCCACCGAAGATGTCCAGGAACGAGTAACCTATGAAGACATTTACGCTTCTGAAGCGTTACCCGCATTTCGCAGAAGCACAATGGATGGTTATGCCGTTAGAGCAGCTGATACCTTTGGTGCCAGTGACACGCTGCCGGCGATTTTGTCGGTTGTAGGTGAAGTAAACATGGGCGAGGCGGCCAACGTCAGCTTAGCACCTTATCAGGCAGCTGTAGTCCATACAGGGGGTATGATCCCTGATACCGCGAACGCGGTTGTTCAAATTGAACATACCCAATCGGCAACGGCAAATACGAGAATGACGCCCTACGGTGAAATCGAAGTAATGAAAGCAGTTGCGGTTGGCCAAAATGTCCTTCAAATCGGTGAGGATGTAACAATCGGCGACAAGGTTTTACCTCAGGGGCATTTAATTCGACCACAAGACATAGGCGGTTTGCTTGCTCTTGGAATTGTGAAAATACCCGTCGCTCGTTCGCCCCGCGTGGCCATTTTGGGGACAGGCGACGAAGTTATTCACCCTCAGCAGGAGCCGTCTCCTGGCGAGATACGAGATATTAACAGCTATACAGTTGCCGGCCAATGTCGAATTGGGGGGGGTATACCCCATTTACTTGGAATCATTCCAGATGATGCAGAAGCTCTAGAAGAAGCTGCCCAAAATGCCTTGAATAATTACGATATGGTAGTTTTTTCTGCTGGATCCAGCGTCAGTACTCGTGATATGACGGCTACCATTATCGATGCTTTAGGTGATCCCGGTGTCTTGCTCCATGGCGTCGCAACCCGCCCCGGCAAACCCACTATCCTAGGTGTAGTAGAAGGAAAACCCATCTTAGGGTTGCCGGGAAACCCGGTTTCGGCAATGGTCCAATTTTCGATGTTCGGGATCCCGGCTATTCACCAAATGCAAGGCTTGCAATCAGCGCCTCGTCGGGGTATCGTATGGGCAAGACTCAGCACAAACATTTCCAGCGAAACTGGTCGCGAGGATTATGTGCCATCCCGATTACAGGATAGTTCTGATGGTCTAATCGCTACTCCTGTATTTGGAAAGAGCAATTTAATCTACACGCTAGTGAATGCCGACGGCCTGCTGAAAGTGCCACTGAACAAAGGGGGGCTAACAGTGGGCGAATGGGTTGAAGTTCAGTTATTTTGAGGCCTATGATGTCTGAACAAAAATCGGTCAAGCCGGAAGACGCCCACGTCTTGGTTGTGGAAGATAATCCAGCCAGTTTTGCACTAACAGCTCGCTTATTGGCCTATACTGGGGTGAAGCATCCTGAATGGAAAACAACGGGTTGGGGGGTCGTAGAATACGCGGAGCAGATGGGGCGTGTCGATTTGATTCTCATGGATTTGCGTCTGCCTGTTGAGGATGGCTATGAGGCGTTAAAACAAATCCGCTCCCACCCTCAACTCCGCGACACATTGGTCGTGCCGATCACTGCTCTTGGCACGGCTACTGAGTTGCTAAGGGCTAAGGAAGCCGGTTTTGACGGATTTCTAGCCAAGCCGTTAGATGTAAAAATGTTTCCAGAGCAGATCAAAAAAATATTGAATGGCGAGCAGGTGTGGTCTGCTGATCCTGGCACCTAATAAGAATTAGGGCAAGGTCTCCTCCACAGATTCTGGAACAGATTTCCTGTTTTCTCTAATAGTCGCCGCGATATAGATTGGAGCTCCTGTTAAACTGACAGCATGCATAACAAGCCACACGAGCAGCGATAAGGCTACTGCTTCAGCTTCATTCAAACCCGCCCCCTTAAACAATTGGCCTGCCAAGATCTCGCGTACGCCTAGTCCGCTGATTGACGGCATCAGCAAAGCAACAGATAAAATGGGAACAACCAAAATCATATAGGTTATTGGTATAGAGAATCCCAGCGCCAGGGCAGCTGTTGTCCACCATGCGATTAACATAGCGTTGAAAATAATTGATACACCAAAGGCACCGCCAATCGCTCGCCAACCACAGCCCTGAACAGCGTCCAGGAATTTGGCGATCGGGCCGTTCCCTGTCGGCGAGATCACAGCCGGCAACCACCCTCCAAATCGTCGTAAAAATGAGCCTTCGAAAAGGATAAAACCTGCTAATAAGCCACTAATGGATACAAAGGCGACGACCAGAGCCAATACGTCGGGAAATTGTTCAGGTCGGAACGGAAGCGCCACTAAGGCCATGACGAAAAGCGTGAGTAAGCCGGTCATTCGATCCACGACTACCGTACCGGCCGCAATATTGGTCGGTACATTTCTCGCAGTTTCCAGAATTCGAACCGCATCACCGCCAAAACCGCTTGGCAAGAACGCATTAAAAAAATTACCCACAAAATATAATTCGACTAAGCGAGCATAGCCGATATTTGCTTTTAGCCCATTGAGAAGCAGCATCCATCGATAGGCCCGTAAAAACAAACTAGCAGTCACCAACAAGAACGTGACGATCAACCACGGCCAACTGACGATTACTAATTCATCTCTTATTTGGCCTGCTGGAATTCGTGATAAGACAATAGCCAACCCCACCAAAGAAACGGTAATTTTAAGAATACTGGAGAAATGTCTTCTCAAGAACAGAAAAGGGCGTGACTTTTTTAGTCGTGAAATCCACTCCGACATAAACACGATTCTAATGCAAATTTGGTTCCATGACACCTCCTCCCAACCCCGTTAAAACACAATGCCGTCGACAGCCTGTTGCTCCCCAACGAACTCATAATCTATAATCGGCTCCTATGATAAAAATCGCCCGTGACCGCCCTGCGTTTTTGGCGGTACCGGTCATTCTCCTCTTCTTTTGGCTGGCTCTCAGTTCTATGGCAAATGATAGTCCAACCATGGACGAGCAGAATCACATTGCTCGTGGCCTCGCGTTCATAAAAACGGGAGATCCTCGTTTTAGCCTAGAACACCCCCCATTAATAAATAGTCTCAGTGCTCTGCCACTGTTAACCTTACCCGAAATTGTTCTGCCAATTGATCATGAATCTTGGAACCATCGAGAGGGTTGGTATGCCTTTGCCGAACAACTTCTTTGGATTGTTAACAAAGACGTTGAACGAATGGTCTTCCTGGCGAGGATGCCGATTCTATTTCTTACTTTGGTTTTGGGATTAGTAGGCTATCGATTTGCTGTGAACTTGTGGGGAAGGGTTGCCGCCTTGCTAGCCCTGAGCTTGTTACTGCTGGATCCCAATATCATGGCGCATGGTCGATACAGTACGACTGATATCGGAGGGGCCCTATTTGTCCTTCTCTCGGCCTTCTTGCTCTGGAAGTTGTGGA
>JBFFVR010000128.1:0-4656 GCA_041570685.1 Promineifilaceae bacterium (SeqCode) | reverse complement strand
TGGTATCCCTGCTGGAATATAAGTCCTCATAGTTACTTGCGTATATCTTTAACAAGGAGGTGAGACACATGTTGTACTTAGTACAGGAAGATGGTCAGGGTTTGGTCGAATATGCTTTGATTCTTGTTTTGGTATCTATTGTTGTAATTGTTATCCTGGTCCTCTTGGGCGACGCCGTGGGCAATGTATTCTCGCGGATTAATGACACCCTGAGAAACCCGCCATCACCGTAATCTATAACATATGACTCAAAAAAAGAGCCCTGCATCGCAGGGCTCTTTTTTTTTACCATAATGCAGGAAAGTTTCTAATTCAATTGACTTGGCAGACAGCTACATAGCGCACTCCAAAAGAAACCTCCAAACTATTATGACTTTGGTATCTTAAAAGATCATAAGAAATCTATTGTGAACCTTTTGCATTCACTTTTTGTTGGAACCAAATAATCTAAAGATGCAGCCTGCTTAGTGTCATTCAAAAGTTGCTAAATCTCACCATTTTTCTAAGTGAATCATATAGGTATCGAAGGAGTTCAAAGCCATATATATTCGTCTTACTTTGGTACCTTAGTCTCGTTGTTAACCCCCCTCCAATTCCTTATACTGACAGGAGAGAGGAATCTTGACAATATGTGGGATCATTGTAAGATTCGGTTGGCTAACCTCAGCCGAAGTGCCGGTTTAATTTATGTAAAGTATTGGCGTACTCCTACATATATAGCTTACAAAAATTTAGTTTGGGTAATTTATGACTGAGAAGATTAGCGTTCTCATTGTTGATGATATTCCCGAGACTCGCGAAAATGTTCGCAAGTTGCTCCAATTTGAGTCGGATCTGGACGTTATTGGCCATGCTGCGACTGGTGGAGAGGCGATTCGTATCGTCGAGGAGCAGAAACCAGATGTGGTTCTCATGGATATCAATATGCCGGATTCAGACGGCATCACCGCCAGTCAAACAATAACAAAGAATGTTCCTGGAACACAGATTATTATCATGTCTGTGCAAAGCGAGGCGGATTACCTCCGCCGGGCCATGTTGGCAGGTGCCCGAGATTTTCTGATGAAACCTTTCTCAGGTGATGAACTGGTGGAAGCGGTGCGCCGGATTCACGAGACCCGTCCAGAACTCCCACAGGCTATCATGCCCAGCAATCTCGACGTGGTTTCAGGAACAGCGCTCAAGGCGAAAAAGTTGGGCAATGTCATCACAGTTTTCAGCCCTAAAGGGGGAGTCGGTTGCACCACCGTGGCAGTCAATGTGGCTAGCGTATTAGCTGAAGAGGGACATAAGACGCTTTTGATCGACGGCAGTCTGCAATTTGGCGATGTTGCGCTGATGCTGAACTTAAAATCGACAATGTCGATAATAGATTTGATTGAAAACCTTTCCGATTTGGATGCGGATCTGGTCAGTTCGGTTTTGTTGGAGCATGCGACAAATCTTAAAGTTTTGCTCGCACCGCCAAGACCAGAAATGGCTGAACTCGCAACGGCCAATGGTGTCAGGAAACTCCTAAAAACATTACGAACGCTATTTGATTACATTATCATCGATACGAGTTCTGCCTTAGATGAGGTCAATCTATCATGGCTTGATTCGGCTGATAGGATAGTTCTGGTGGCTAGACAAAACTTGCCTAGCATCAAAAATGTGAGCCGATTCTTCGATCTAAGCGAGGTGCTTGATTATGAGCAAGACAAAGTCCTCCTTGTCGTAAATCACGCCTCAAAAAAGGCCAGGATTCCTGTAAAAGATATCGAGGAAAAGCTTAGTTGGTCGGTCTCAATTGTGATACCGGAGGATGAAGCAGCTCATGTGGCGGCTGACATGGGTGAACCGCTTGTTTCCCAAGCGTGGCGCCGGCGAAAACGTCCTAGCACCCGTGCTTTAGTCCGATTAAGTGAACTAATAAGAGACGACTTGGAACAAGAAGAAGCTACGATCGACCCGGCAGCGTCAAACGGGGGATTAGCGCGCTTATTTAGTAGGTAATGGAGAGCTATAGTGTCACTTCTTAGAAGAATAGAACAAGGCCAGGAAACAGGAATTGAAGAGCAGCCGTCGAAGCTGCAGGAGTTGCGAGTCAGGCGGACACCAAACGTTGCCAATCGCGATGCCTATGCCGATTTGAAAAACCGCATTCAACAACGTTTGATAGCGGAACTCGATCCTGCGATGGACATTTCAAATTCCTCAGAAGTTCGCGTTACGATCCAAGAAATGTTCGAAACCATGCTCTTAGAAGAGCAGATCGTGCTTTCGAGGAATGAGAAAAAGCGATTATTTGAGCAAATTGTAGCCGAAATTCTTGGTTATGGTCCGCTGGAACAATTCCTGAGTGTTGAAGGTGTCACCGAAATAATGGTCAACGGACCAAAACACGTCTACATTGAGCGAGGGGGCAAAGTACAGCGCGTAAATACTGTCTTCGAGGACGACGAGCACTTGATGCGAATCATTGAGCGTATTGTCGCCCCATTGGGTAGGCGCATTGACGAAGGATCGCCAATGGTCGATGCCAGGCTGCCCGATGGTTCTCGTGTAAACGCCATTATTCCACCAATTTCGCTCGTTGGACCGACTCTGACCATTCGAATATTCGCCAAGATACCGTTGACCGTTGACAATCTAATCGAGTTTGGAACGATAACTGGTGAGGCAATAGAGTTTCTTAAGGCTTGTGTTATCGCCAAGGTAAACATCATTATTTCTGGTGGTACTGGTTCAGGGAAGACAACTACTCTCAATGTTCTATCGGGATTTATTCCAGATGGTGAGAGAATTGTCACGATTGAGAACGCGGCTGAGCTTCAGCTGCGTCAGGACCACGTAGTGACGCTTGAAAGCCGGCCGCCTAATATTGAGGGACGTGGTGAAGTAACCATCCGTGATCTGGTTGTAAATTCATTGCGTATGCGGCCAGATCGAATCATCGTTGGTGAGGTTCGCCGGGGCGAGGCATTGGATATGCTCCAGGCCATGAATACAGGTCACGAAGGAAGCATGACGACCCTGCATGCCAATAGTCCTCGGGATATGTTGTCGCGTATGGAAACGATGGTGCTCATGTCGGGTATGGATTTGCCCCATCGAGCAGTCCGAGAGCAAATCTCATCTGCGATCGATCTTGTGATTCATCAAGATCGGATGCGAGATGGGTCTCGAAAGATCACTTCTGTAAGCGAAATCCAGGGTATGGAAGGTGACGTGATAACGATGTCAGAGATCTTCCGATTTGAACAGACTGGATTTGAAGATGGAAAAGTGATCGGTCGTTTACGTCCAAGTGGATTGAGACCTAAATTCATGTATAAGCTTCAGGAAGCCGGGATCATGCTTCCGCCGTCAATATTCGGCATTGGCACTAGAGCTCGATAACGAGAAATAAATCAATCACCGTCAATTTTTGGTGGCTAAATCGTGCTAGAGTCACCAAAATTATACAATTTTCGTTAATACAATTTGAATCGGGAGTGCTTAAATTAATATATTTGTGTTCATTCCTTGCTTCAATCGTTTATTAGGAGGAGGTGGCAAATGGATCCTCTAATTCTTCTTCTTGCAGCAGCAGGCTTACTAATGATTCTGGGGGCTGGGGCGGCGCTGGTTTTTGGCGGCCGTTCCGACGTGGACGAGCGAATGGAGCGTTATGTTGGTGGTTCGACGACGGCCGTTGTCCCAGATGAGCAACCGGTAGCGCAACGCCCAGCAGTTGGCGAACGATTGGACCGAGCCCTTGTCAATCGAGAATTTGCCTCCGGTATCAAGTCGAAGATCGTTAAATCAGATGTCAAGCTGCGCGTCAGCGAGTATATTGCTTTGAGATTGCTATTCGCCGCCCTTGGATTAGTCCTTGGTTGGTATTTCCTCAGGGACTTTTCGTTAAACCTTCTTGGACTCCAAATACCGTTGCTAGCCCTGGTAACGGGTTTCTTCGGCAGTCTCATTCCTGTCATCTATCTTAAATCTGCTGCTAGACGTCGACTAAGAGCCTTCGAGGCGCAATTAGCCCAAACGATTGAACTTTGGGTGAATGCGCTACGTTCTGGATATAGCGTGCTGCAAGCTATGGAAGCGATCGCAACTGAGCTGCCGCCGCCTGTGTCAGTTGAATTCGAACGGGTTGTTCAAGAAGTTAGACTCGGCCTAAGTGTTCCTCAAGCGTTGGGAAACATGCTTCGCCGAATGCCCAGCGAGGATCTGGATCTAGTCGTCACAGCCGTTAATATTCAACGAGAAGTTGGTGGAAATCTGGCTGAAGTCCTCGACGCAATCAGTTTCACGATTCGTGAACGGATCCGGATCAAAGGCGAGATTCGCGTTCTTACTGCTCAGGGACGGCTTTCTGGCTGGATTATTAGTTTACTGCCGATCGCCTTGGCTGGGTTTTTGCTTGTAATTAATCCAACCTATATGCAATCCATGCTGGCGCCGGTTCCGCCAATGGTAGGACCCGTACCTTGTGGTTGGATGGTGGCTGGCGTAGGCCTTATTATGATCGCAATTGGTATGTATATAATTCAGCGGATCGTCGACATTGAGGTATAAGCTCAGCTTGGATAATTATTTCGCTTCAGTAATTATGACGAGAAATATCAATTCACTGCTGATTCACCTATCGCGTTGGAGGTAGGTTATGGATAATGTAACATT
>JBFFVR010000127.1:0-4665 GCA_041570685.1 Promineifilaceae bacterium (SeqCode) | reverse complement strand
GGTTCTCGTCGTCGCGACCGAGAGCGACTCCCCCATTCCCCATTCCTGATAATCTTAACGTTATTCTTTTCATGTTGATTTTTCAAAAATCTAGTGCTTTAAAAGCCAGCGGATTGATAATGCTCGTTATTCTAAATTGACATCACTGATCTTTACCCAATCCGGCCGGTTGCTACCAACATCGTGAATGAAGCAATGAACCAGTGGATCAAGAATGGATAAAGAAATGAACCTGTTTGCCATGAAACATAACCGAAGGCTGCGCCGCCAAAAATCGTGCTCAAAGTCTCTATCTCCGGCTTGCCTAGATGCATGAAGGCAAATGGCACTGCTTGGAGCCAAATTGCAGGACCGGGACCTAAAACGGCCGCCAACCCAAACAACATAAACCCTCGCCACATAAACTCCCAACCGAACAGGTCAGCAGCTGTTATGTAAATTAGGAACCCAGTATTGTCGGGCGCCTTGGCGGTGTAAAAACTCTGCATCGCTGGCGTTTGGGCTAAAAACCATAGGATAATAGCCATTCCAAAGCAACCAATAGCTGTCCAAAGCAATCCCTTTCGCCAGTTGCCAATGCGAAAGCCGTAGTCGACTGGCTTATCGCGGAAAACAATTAAAATGACGGCCATCGGTATAAAAAAATAAAGGACTAATCGATCGTAAGCTTTTACGTTAGTTATTTGATGATCGTAGTAGTCGATCATTGGCAGGATAGTGCCCATGATAATGATAAGCGTGAGCTTCAAATCAAACTCAACGCCGCCAATAGTAAGCGTCTTTCGCGATTTCATGGTGCAGGGGCGATGCCTACCAGCAACGTTAATCGTTCAGATCCTTCGTTCTTTACGCCGTGAGAAAGACCAGCTGGCGCCCAAACTACATCCCCCACACCGGCTGATACCTTATCCTGTTCCAAGCTAAACAGACCAGCTCCTTCAACAACATAATAGAATTTGTCTTGATCCGAGTGTTCGTGCGGTTTTTGAACTTGTCCCGGCTCGAGGCAATTTAGCCCAAGCAATAAAGTATCGCTGCTAAAAAGCGTGGTTTTGTAAAATTTACTTTCGTTTACTCCTGTGTTTTCGGAGACAGGCTTAACCAGTTTCATAAAAACCTCTATACAGATAATTGGCACTAACGCGACAGTAGAAGCGCAGTTTTGTCATTCGACTGGACGCAAGAATGAATTTGAAACCCTTTTGTAGACGATAATGTTGATTATAACAAAAAACGTGTCCGATCATTGACCGGACACGTTCCAAATTCGTGATTAATTAAAGTGTCAGATTAGGTCACTTTTAGCCTACCAAGAATTCCTGCCAAATAGGCTTCCACATCTTGGTGGGTGGCGACTTTGCCTTAATAATGCTTAGGCCACCTGACCGAGTTCAACCATATTATTCAGTACCCTTTCCATTGCCATTGAATGTCCGCACACTGAACGAGAAGCGAAAAAAGAACAATCACACTCCCAGTTACCATTATTATAGCTAACGATGTGGGCGTCGTTGTCTCCTTGAATTTTTACCCGAAATGTCTCAAACTGAATCCGATCCCTCTCCTCGGCATATATTTTTGCCTTTTCAATCTTGCCGATCATGCCATAGTCCATATTTCTCTCCTATTGCTCGCTAAAGGTCACAGGCAGATGACCCGTTCATAATGGGTAAAGGAAACAAAAACGCACGCCATCGGCGTGCGCTGTGAACTTTCATTCAAATAGCGGTGAGTATGTGGCTTCACCGTGCATATCTTTAGTATATCCATGAAAAGGGCTATGTCAATCGTTGTAAGCAGCAAACTCGCAATTTCATAACCTACGTTTTGCCTACGATGACTGAGGTGCTTTTTTCAGTAACACGATATCCAGTAATTGGCTTATCTTCTGTGGGTTATTGGCTCTCTACGACTCTTATTTGGGCAAGGGCAAGATGCGTATCAATGAGATGACCATCATCGGCCACGATGCTTGGTTGACTACCATCATGGGTGTCAATCAAAGAAACCACGATGGAATACCGACCAGCCGGCATGTCCAAGGGGATTGCAAGCTGGTGATTGTCCAGGATTTGTTGGCCGGAACGCCACTCGAACGTTGCCGATTCGCCGTCAGCCGGTCGTCCCTCAACCGTGACCCAATCTCGGCCCTCTTCATCCACAAGCTTAGCCTGCACGAGATAATCAGATCCAACATCTTTTAAAGATTGCCAATATAAGGTGAGGTTAATGAGATCTCCAGGTCCAACTTCACGTTCATCAATGTCATAGCCGACAAGGCTTAGTTCCTGGTTGAAGTTCTGATTTTGCGGGTTGGGCAATGACAGTGCTGAGGGCGTCAATTCTAAAGTAGCCAATTCGATCGAATCACCCATAGGATCCTTGTTTTGGTCGTAGACGGCAAGCCGGTAGGCGCCTGACGCATAGTAGCCAATACTTATGGTTGCCTCACTCGGCACGAAGGCAGTTTCTGGCACATATAAGCGTATGGACTCGACGAACCGGTCCCCGGGCTGCCATTGAGAACTGGGAAAGTTGCCCAGACCGGGATGGGTGTCTCGTTGAGCCACCATCGTCTGAGCTTCATCCATAAGATGCACAAAGAGCAGGTAGTTACCCGGTGGCTTTCCGGTAACCTCCCAGTACAGCGTTAGGTCAAGCGGCTGGCCCGGCATGATCTCTGAATCACTGATTTCATAACCCAATAAGTTAATTAATCCATCGAAGTTGGCGTTGACTGGATTAGAAATCAAGGCATTTGCAGGTAAGGATGGTGGCTGGGCATAGGCCGGTTGAAGATAAAATATCAAGACAACTATCGCCAATAAGAACATGGCCGCCGAAATAATCGCGGCCGAAACGTTAGCCAGTGAATTAGGCGTCTGAGGTCCTTCCAGTTCCACGGAGGCCCGATTTTTCCATCTGCTTATCTGCCGAACTGCTTCTGTTAGCAACTGATATACGCCATAGGATAACAAGATAGCAAAGGCAGAAATGGCTGGGAAAAAGAAACGACCGTTCGGGCCAGCTGGGCTAACCAGCATATAGTTAAAAAGAACGATAAAAAACAGAACGACATTGGCAGACAAAAATATCAAAACCCTACGTTCGTTAACTTTGGCTCGTCGAAAATAGCCGATCAAGACCCCAATAAAACCCGCCAGAACAAATATCTTTAGGGTAGAATAAAATAACTCCGGCAATGGAATTTGGCCAAATCCAAAACGGCCCCAAAGCGTTGTCCAAGCATAAGGTAATTCCGAAATAGCCAGTCCAAAGCTGGCCAGCGGATCCCGACTCCCCCACAGTTGGGTAACCTGCTCAAACCCCGTGGGTTCGCCATACAGGCGAATATTGCGAACAAACCACCAACCTGATATCAGACCGGCAACTACAAAAAGCAGGACATTTACAACAACGACTAGCTGAAGACGTTTCATTTTTTCCGAAGACTTAGACTGTGGAGAATCTGTGTTTGAAATGGACTCAGCCATTGAGAATGGCTTTTTCCAGGCTGCCCAGATGGTGGCGATTTCTATTAAAACGATAACAGCCGCCAGATTAAACTTACTCATCAAAGCCAGCCCTAATAAGAAACCGAATACCAGACCATAACGCCAGGTAAGCCTGGAAGGTTCGAAAATTACCCGTAGGCAGGCGAAAGTCACAGCCGCCCCGCTAAATGCAGCGATGACGTCATTATTAATGGCAGCGGACATGTAAAGAAACATTGGATTAAAGGCGACGATGGCAGCGGCTCCAAAGGCAATGCCAAGCTTGTTGGACCAGACGATTCGAGCGGTCAACCAGGTCAGCAAAACAACTCCGGCACCTACGAATATGTTAATAAACCGGGAAATATGCGCTGCCAGGGCATCGCCCGACCATGGAAATTCCTCCTCTGGGCCATGCAGGTACTGATTCTTATTATCTCGACCAACGTCCCAATATCGGTAGGCCCAGAAGGGATTCTCGAGCGGTTTGTCGCAAATATCATTTCCGCCATCGATCCAGGCTGTTGATAAGGCACCGATGGCATAAATCAAAGGTGGGTGGTGGCTCTGAGATCGACACGGCTCTTCACCTTGAATTGGAAGTTTGCCAGTCGTAGCGATAACTCGCACAAATCGATAGTGCCGGAGCTCATCAGTTGCCTCGTACAGCGGATTTATGATGCTATATATTGAGGCTAAGAGGACGAAGACTAGAAGAAGCAACAGGAGCAGCCAAAAAGCTGTCGTTGGTTTCTTCCTTTTGTTATCAATGCTCAAATTAATTGCTCGAGTTGTTTGCCGTCACATCAATATTTACGTGGCGGTGTTGTTAATAAATCCGAAAATCCTCTTTCGAAGCCAATAATGTGAAATCCTGGACATTCACCGAAAATCAATTGATCACTATTTCTAGGTGATCTCGGCCATCCTCAGTCAAAACACGAATCCCATTTTTCGGGTCGTACAAACCAACAATTAACAGTGGTTCGTTCATTTCTGTTGATAAAGTCAGATAATGCACCTGCTGAAAGCGATCCCCTGGCACCAATGTTGTTGGATCAACCCACAAACCATCATCATTTGCCAGTAGTTGCCCTTGGGAGTCTAAGAGCTGAGCAAATACGCTTAATCGAGGCCCAGAATAAACACCAGGCGGCGCTGGATTACTGGT
>JBFFVR010000126.1:0-4669 GCA_041570685.1 Promineifilaceae bacterium (SeqCode) | reverse complement strand
TTTTAACAGTGCCTTAGGGTGGAAACAAGGTGATATAACAAGCCTTATTCAAGCCTGGCATAGCGGTGCGCGTCCTAATTATGGCATGATTTGGACTGGTGATGAACGCACTCAACCTCCTGAGGGTAACCGCAGCCGCACCCTGCGCACAAAGGAGTTTGGCGGTTTCAGCCCCTACGTAGACGTAACCTATACATCTTGTTCCGACGTCACACCGCCGACGGCAACTGTGAATCCATTGCCCAATTGGTCGGGAGATGAGTTCAAAGTATCCTGGTCGGGCACAGATAGTGGAGCTGGCATTGCCTGGTATGACGTTCAGTATCGCATTAACAATGGAGGCTGGGTTAACTGGAAAACTCAAACAACCAGCACCTCAGCTACCTACAAAGGTGCCTCAAACGGTCAATTCATCGAATTTCGAGCCAGAGCAACTGACAATTGCGGCAACCAACAATCGTGGGGAAACCCCCAAGCCTGGACCAATATTGATACAGTAGCGCCCACGGCTTCCGTGAATCCTCTACCGCAATTTACGCTTACTCCCAACTTCATAGTCACTTGGAGTGGCACCGATAATGCTTCAGGCATCAATAATTATGATGTCCAAGCACGCATCGATGGTGGCGATTGGATTGATTGGCAAGAGGGAACGACGAATACTTCCGCCCAGGTAACCGGTGCTCAGAATGGTTCGCTTTATGAATTTCGAGCTCGGGCGACTGATAATGTTGGGAATACCCAGGGCTGGAGCAGCGGAGCTCAGGCGCAAACATTTGTAGCATTCCAGCCAGTAGCCTGGGTCTTACCTTTCTCACCTAATACAACCGACCAGACAACATTTACAGTTGAGTGGACTGGTTTAACAGCTCCTGGTACCACTATAACAGATTATAAAGTTTACTATCGTTTTAACGGCGGGATATGGAACTTGTGGCAAAATAATACAGCTTCTACAAGTGAAGTATTTACCGCAAATGAAGGTGATGGCATGTATGAATTTAGTGCCACGGCTCGCAATAGTTTAGGTCAAGAGGAGACCTTTACCGGTGTTCCGGAAGCCGCTATGCTTGTAAACGAAGCCGGTCAATTCTCGTTCACGTATATGCCAGCGGTATTTAACTAATTGAATAACCTGTCAAAGATCTAGAAAAACGGCAGTTAGAAATAGCCCAGCTGAAAATTGTTCAGCTGGGCTACTTTATATTTATTGGACAGGTCGGATTGGTTTCAAGAAAAGGCAATTCGCAGGCGCTTTAAGATACCCTCCGAGCTTTCATTATCTCCCTTTATGATCTTGACCCCTCCCCAAAAAGCGATATATCCTTTGATTTGTTTGGCCGCGGCCGAAGGATCCTGATAGCTCCAGGCGGCACTGCGGTTAACCTTCCCATCTACTTCAACATCGTAGTAGCTGGCTATCCCTTTCCAAGGGCAAACACTGCTATGAGCATTTGACGTGAAGAACTCCCAATTTATCGATTCTGGAGGAAAGTAGTGATTACCTTCAACCACTTTCGTCTTATCACTGTCGGCTAGAACCTGACCGTTCCAAATAGCTTGGGGCATTATTCGAATACTCCTAGATCATTTCGATGCCCTATCATAGACTCTATGATCCAATCTTATCCGTTCCCAGGCTTACATTTGAAGCATCTTCAAGTTACTAATTCTGAGAGCTGCTCGAAACTGATAGGCCCATCGCCATGTCCGGTGTAAATCAACTCAGGTTGCTTTTTGTGAAGACGCCTGGCGCTTTGTGGAATTTGCGACCACTCTTGGGCGAAGTAGCGTTGTAAGCGAGGCCTGCCACTATTCGTCATTAGATCCCCGACAAATGCCAAACGCTCCTCAACCAGCAAACAGCTCGAGCCGCCTGTGTGTCCAGGCGTATGGATCAATTCTGCATTCAAACCATATTCATGAAGATGGTCTCCATGCTCAAGAATTACGTCAGCTTCAGCCGGTTCCGGTTTTAGTAATGGATGCACCAGCGTTAAACAGGAAGCCATCACCCGGCCGAAACCATTGGCGCTACCTAAGAGAGTATGGCCAAATTCCATATCCTGAGCATCTGCCTTATGAATGACAATCGGTGCTCCTGTCTGCCGGCGCAAGGCGGCCGCACTTCCATAATGATCCAGATGAGCATGGGTGATGAAGACCAGCTTGAGATCCGGACGATTGATTTTGTCTAGATAAGCCTTTATTTGCTTGTCTTCACCCCGCAGTCCCGCATCAATCAGATATACCCCTAGTTCATTTTCAATCAAATAGGCAAGCGACATCCGCAATTTAAGGGCGTGTACAATTGACGACATGCTAGTTGCTACCTTTAATTGGCTGATTCACACGGTATTCCAATAGATCTATTCATTAAATCGAAGACATTTCATCTTAAAAAAATGGGAAATCGACGCCATCCCTTAGATAACAGATCGGGTTTACTCCTGAGAAAACAGGCGAATCCTGCGATCAGCCGCCCCTACGGCTAGCCACTTTCCGTCGGCAGAAAAATCGGCAGAATTCACAGCCGGCGTTCCGATCGGTATCTCACGCTCTAACCGCCAACTCGACGTCGACCACAACTCGATCATAGACTCGGCGATAATAGCCATGGTCGTATGATCCGGTGAAAAGGCTAACCCCCGCGCACCTGCAGAAATGGGTCGAATCCGAATTTCTTCTTGCCAAGTTTCCGTATTCCAGACTCGAATAGCCTGTTCGTATCCTAAAGATACCAGGTGATTTCCATTCAGAATGATGTTCAGCGACATTACCGCGACTTCATGTCCTGACAGAGTTCTTACCTTTTCGCCAGAGGGAAAGGACCAAAGATCAATGTCATCACCTAAGCCTGACGTGATCAACATTTTACTGTCAGGAGAAAAAACGACTGAACTAAGATTTTTTTTGCTGGCTTTGATACCAATTATAGGTTTGCCGGATAGTGTCCACACCATTGCTCTCCCACCATACGAAGCTGCAGCTAATTTTTCGCCATCTGGTGACAAGGCGATCGCAGAAACGGTTTTTTTACGATCCTGTAAGGTATGTAGTTCATTCCCTTCTGGGAACGACCAAATTCTCACAGTATTATCTGAGGATCCCGTAGCCAAGATATTTTCATCTGGAGTCAGGGCCATGCTATTGACGCTGTTATCGTGGCCATCGATGGTCTGCAAATGTTGCCAATCCCCAACCCGCCAGACTCTGACGACATTATCCATGCCGCATGACAACAAGGAGTTCGAATCCTTGGTGAAACGAACACCAAGAACATAACTTTGATGTGCTTCAATAGCTATCGGCTCATTCAATGGGCTTAGTTCCTTCTACGAATACTTCTTCAACAGCAAGACCTTAAGATGCTTGAAGGTAACAGTTTCTACCACAATACCCTTTAATCGACAGCGAACTGGTTATTTCGCACAAATAACCTATACTGGTATTTGGGCACTTTTCACAATAGACAAATGTCATCACCACAGGTAAAGTTCAATTGTTATCAATATGTCTGAAATAATGCTTCTGCCAACGATTAATTTAATTCTAGTCCTTATTGCTTTGTTAAGCATTTCGGTACTCATTCTTGAGATTGAGAACCGAAAAATGCGCGTGGGCAGCTAGCGGAGCAGGTAAAAGCACAAGCTAGCAAGGAAGCTAAAAGTAGCGGGGCTGTCCACAAAAGGACAGCCCCGTTTTTGTTTATCGGTATTTGAGATGCATGAACGAGGTAATGAATGCGATCTGATAGGTTGAAAAAAGGTTACGATCGGGCTGGTGCCCGCGCAATGCTCAAAGCAGTGGGATTTACCGATGAGGATTTGCGCCGGCCACTCGTGGGCATAGCCAATACCTGGATCGAGATCGGCCCGTGCAACTTTCATTTACGTCGCCTGGCTTCTAAGGTCAAAGAAGGTATCCGAAAAGCCGGCGGAACGCCGATGGAGTTTAACACTGTTTCCATATCGGACGGCATTACCATGGGCACGGAGGGCATGAAAGCCTCGCTTATTAGCCGTGAAGTCATCGCCGATTCAATTGAACTGGTGGCTCGAGGCAATCAATTCGATGCCATCGTCGCTCTCTCTGGTTGTGATAAGACGATCCCTGGAACCGTCATGGCGCTTGCCCGTCTCGATATACCTGGCCTCATGCTATATGGCGGTTCAATCGCTCCGGGCAATTTCGAAGGGAGGGATGTAACGATCCAGGATGTTTTTGAAGCCATCGGGGCCTATGCAGCCGGCCGGATAACTGAAGAACAATTAAAAGGCCTGGAAGACGTCGCTTGCCCGGGAGCCGGAGCCTGTGGCGGGCAGTTCACCGCCAACACCATGGCGACTGCTTGCGAATTCTTAGGTATTTCGCCAATGGGTAGCGCCAGCGTCCCAGCAACAGTTGAAGAGAAAGACCAGGTAGCTAGAGATGCTGGCAAGTTAGTAATGGATTTATTGGAAAACAACCTTACTCCCCGCGACATTTTAACCAAAAAAGCGATTGAAAATGCCATTGTTTCTGTTGCAGCGACAGGCGGCTCCACCAATTCCGTTCTTCACCTACTGGCGATAGCGGCAGAATCGGGTGTAGAACTGACAATCGACCGCTTTGATGAAATCAGCAATGATACGCCGCTAATAGCCGATTTGAAGCCCGGGGGACAGTA
>JBFFVR010000125.1:0-4695 GCA_041570685.1 Promineifilaceae bacterium (SeqCode) | reverse complement strand
TGAAATTTACGAATTTAAGGGCATGCATTCTCTCTTCATCTGATTGGTTATTGAAGAAACTTGCTAATTCTTTCAACCCCATCTCGTCAAAGTAGACGGCGATGGCGATATACTGGGCGGAGGCGGTAAATTCACTCTTAATTTGATCGTTAAAGGGTTCGATTAAGGCGTGCTTTATGGTCATGATGTTCTCCTTTATGTTAAGTAATCAGATCGTACGAATCTGTTAGTACCCTTTCAATTGAAGTTCGTACAATTGTATCGCAATTCAATTTCGTAAGATAGTTTCAAGGAGAAATTGAACCAAAAATATCTCTCCCATTTCGATAGGGTGACATATGGAAAAATTCGTATAGCCACCACATCAAACCATGTATTGGTGCTTGTCTTCAATATAGATTATCTGCTGACTATTCGCCAACAAGATTAATATGCAATGAGCCGATCGTCTCCAATTCCGTCAGGTTTGGATAAGTTTTGGTATCAATATTTATTGATTTAACGCGGGTGATGCTGGCGATGTCCCTCTGCGCTTGGCCCAACAAATCTCGAAAATCAGTGTCTGGGGTAGCAAGTTGGAGGGCGTTCAGTTCAAACCCTAAAGAAAGACCATTGTCACTCTTGTATCTCCTGACGGCCGTTGCTATTTGAGTTAATACCTGGCCAAATTCTTGAGCTGATGGATCGATCAAAACTGGTTCTTTTTCCGGCCAAGGACTCAAATGAATGGATTTGAAATGTTCGCCTCTTGAGAAAAGCCCTTGGTAAATCTGCTCCGTAACATGTGGCAAGAATGGTGCAAACAGCTTGATAATATTCAACAGCGACTGAAAAAGTGCAAAACGGGCTCCATCAAAACCTGGATTCTCGCCTTCATACAGTCGTTGTTTGGCCATTTCTAAATAGTTGTCGGCGAGTTCATTCCAGAAGAAGATTTCAAGCATACTTTTGACCGTTGCATAATCAAACGTACGGAAATTCTCGGTTGCTTGTTCAATTACCTCTTGCAGCCCAGACAGAATCCACCTGTCGGCAGGAGAGAGTTCTGGTATTTTTTTTCCAGGCTGGTATTCTGCTATGAACCTCTGGGCGAAGCGGGAAACGTTCCATAGTTTATTGACGAGTTTGGCCCCTGCTTGAACTCGTTCCTGGCTGATAATGGCATCTTTTCCAAGACTTGTGCTGGCAGCCCAGTAACGCACGGCATCGGCCGAATACCGTTCAATCATCTCCATGGGAGGTAAAGGTCCTCCTCCCTTGCTCTTGCTGATTTTTCCGCTGCCCGAGGGGCTTAGTGCCCAGCCAGATATAGCGGCCGTTTTCCAGGGCAAGCTGTTGAAATGATATTGAGATTTGACGATCGTATAGAACGCCCAGGTTCTAATGATCTCATGAGCCTGTGTTCGGATTGAAATCGGTTCGAATATTTGGCCGTCAAAGCCGCTTTTTTGTAACCATCGGCCGACCAACTGGGGGGTGAGAGAAGATGTGGCCCAAGTGTCCATGATATCTCGATCGGGCGTGAAGCTATCATTGCCACAGGAACAATTCCGGCCAGGCTGAGATTCAACGGGATCCACGGGCAGCTCCGATTCGAGGGCTAGCATCACTTCTTCACATTCCGTGCAATACCAGATGGGAAACGTCACACCATAGTATCTCTGCCTAGATATGCACCAATCCCAGCTGAGATTTTCGACCCACTGCGCATAACGATTTTCCATATGGGCTGGATACCAATCGACCTGGCGTCCATTTTCAAGAAACTTCTCCTTATTCTCCAATATTCGAACAAACCACTGAGAAGTGACTATATATTCCACTGGTGTATCGCATCGCTCGTGTACACGAACGTTCTGCTCAATTGATATTTTGTGGTCAAGGAGTCCAGCTCCTATAAGTTTTTCTTTTATGGATCTGCGCGCTGTTGTGATATCCATGCCAGCAAACTCGCCGGCCGAATCGGTCATTGTTCCATCGGAAGATATTGCCTCGATTAAATTCAGATCATATGTCCGCCACCAGGCCACATCCATAGTATCGCCAAAGGTACAACACATGACTGCCCCTGTACCTACCTCAGGATCAGCAGCCGGGTCAGCGATAATTTTTACCTGCTGCCCAAACAGAGGAACTCGAAGCATTCGTCCAATCATATCTCCATAGCGTTCGTCATCCGGATTGACGAAAACTGCAACACATGCGGGCAACAATTCAGGCCTTGTCGTCGCGATGGGGAAAGAATGGCCATCGAGCTCAAACGATAGCGTTACGAATTCACTTTCACGACTCATATCTGAGACATCAGCTTGGGAAATTGCCGTCCGGCATTCTGGGCACCATATTGTTGGGGCTCTCTTACGATAGATCAGGTTCTTTTTGAAGAGATCGATGAACGAAAGTTGGGATATTCGGCGGACATCATCGTCAATGGTCCGGTAGGTAAATCGCCAATCCACAGAAAGCGCCAGACGTTTCCAAAGGGTTTCGTATTCTATTTCGGCTTCCACACTAACCTTCTGGCATTGCTTGATAAATTCACTGCGACCCATGTCTCGTGCACTCATTTTCAGACGCCGCTCTACTAATCTTTCGGTTGGCAAGCCGTTGTCGTCAAAGCCCATTGGATACAGGACATTGCGGCCGTTCATGCGCCAGAAGCGAGCAAAAAAATCGGCATGACTGTATGAGTAAACATGACCAAGATGAAGGTGGCCAGAAACTGTGGGTGGTGGTGTATCGATGATGTATGTCTCTTCAGACTGTTTCTGATTAAAGTAATAGGTCATCGAATCTCGCCACATTGATTGCAGCTGAGGTTCTATTGTATGGGGATTATATCTTTTCGTTAGTCCCATCTTTTATTTCCCAAACCCATCTTCGAATCGACATAGACGCATAAAAAACCCCATTCGCCTTGTTGAGGACGAATGGGTTATCCGGGGTACCACCGCTATTCACCAGAAGCAATTCTGGCGCTCTCACTTGCCCACAATTATTCGAGCAATGGCGATAAAGCCAAACCGTGTCGGTCTACTCTCGCCTCTTCACCAATTGAAAAAAAGACAATTTCTGCGACACCTCAAGCAGGTGACGTTCGTTGGAATCATTTGGAGGAGTGCTCTCAGCCTTCGGCCTCACCATCTCTTGCCGTGAGTTTGCCAACTACTCTTCCCGCCAAGTTTAACTATTTCATTCTTGGCATTATACGGCCAGCTTAAGCCGTGTCAAGCATCTCGTACTTGCACGCCTGGTCTGCAACTAAACAGGTAAAGGCGCTGATGGCAGAAACAAACTAATTTGATCAACTTCCGCTAATTGATTTTGATCGGTGTCAAAATTGGAAGAGGTTAAGTAAAATTGGCCCTCTTTCAATATGGACTTAACATTGACCTCTTTTCATCGATACTCGAGTTGCCTAAATGAGAGATTTATTTTTCGGTTCTCTATTCATAATGCTGTTGTCTTTTTTGCTTGCCGCCTGTCAGAACGGGGAAAATACTCGGCTGCCGGCTTCTGGAAAAGCCGACATTACATCTGAGTCTCTAGCTACATCTCAACCACGATTTGAGAGCGCAACGCGCTCAAATGAGCAAGTGGGATCGGTTAGTGTTAATACAGCGATAATTCCGGAAACACCGACGACCATACCAACAGCTCGTCCAACAGAAAGCCATCAGATATCGTTAACACCCTCGCCAACTGGATTGACAGTTACTAGCCTAACTCCTGCTGCTAGTGCGACACCAACCATGTCTACCAACCTCACTGCGACCTACATTGCGGCGAGCGATCCGATCGATAGGACATGTCCAGACAATCCCCCGGCAAAGCCCGACTATAACCACTATTATTTGAGTGCTGAGCAATGGCTGCAGCCGGATAACTCAGGCGAAGCTCACCTATGGTTTGGAAAGCCACTGACCGGCGGTGGACGACTTCTTTATACTGATTGGTTGCCGTATGGTTATGATGCCGGGGGCAGGTACTTAATCCACAATGGGCTTGATTCCGCCGAACCAGAAGGTTCGCCAATTATAGCGGCTGCCGATGGCATGATCGTCGTTGCAGGTGATGATATGACTAAGCTTTATGGTTGGCGATGTGATTGGTATGGCCATCTAGTTGTTATAGAAGCGGATCAAAAATGGCGAGGACAAACGGTTTATTTAGTCTATGGGCACGTTCTGAATATTGAAGTCGAGGCAGGCCAAAGAATAACGCGGGGGCAAAAAATCGCTGAAGTTGGGGTGGGTGGGGCAGCAAAATTGCCTCATCTGCATTTCGAAATTCGCGTAGGCAGCAACGAATTTGGTTCAACGCGGAACCCATTGCTTTGGCTCGAACCGCCATCGACCCGCGGGCTAATTGCCGGTCGTTTGGTTGATCCCGAAGGCCGGCCTTGGCAAGGCGTGGCCGTGGCCGCGGTTGGTCGATCAGATGGCACTGAAACGCATACGACCTGGACCTACCTGGATGATCCGCAGCATCTAATTAACGGTGATGAAGTTTTGGCTGAAAATTTTGTTTTTGGCGATCTGCGACCGGGGGAGTATGAATTATACGTTGAATTACAGGGCACGGTATATACGTTGATGGTTACCGTAGAGCCTGGAGAACTGACGGTGGCCGAAATCGTCACCGAAGCTTATAAGACAGCTACCCCGATGCCTCCCGCTGAAGCCGAAGCAGAAG
>JBFFVR010000124.1:0-4706 GCA_041570685.1 Promineifilaceae bacterium (SeqCode) | reverse complement strand
TTCATTTATGTCAAAGCAATATTGATTCAGTCTTAGTAAATAGGAAATGGTCGTGATAGTAATGTATCCATAGGAAGGACAAGACGCCGATATAATAGGCCGTTTCCAGGGCAAAAGCAGGATCCGACCACTTGCCACCCACAAACAAGTACAGGATTATAAAGACAACGCCAATGATTAACCCTGCTCCAAATGTTAAAAGAAGATTAAAACCGTAAAACAACCGAGATTTCCCATCCTCAGAAATACGTTCTAATATCGGCTGGTTATCGAGTTCTCCCCTCTGCTGGCGTAAGTGATTAATGAACCAGGTCAAAGCTAAATACTGAAATGAATGCCAGACATTCATGCCTTGAAATGCTGTATCTAAATTTCCTAAAGATGGAACGATAAATGAGGCCCCTACCGTAAAAGAAATAAATACTATCTTCGGTAAATGAGCGATGCCGTGTCGATACTCATAAATACTCTTGGCTATGAAAGCTATAAGCGATACAGCGAATGCCAATGAGGCTAGATAAAATACCCAGGGTTGTTCAAAAAATGAAGGAATGATGTCGTTTAGCTTGCTTGGACCGATGGTAAAATCTTGAGTAACGGCTACGCGGTAAGCCGCCAGTGGATAAAGAGCAGTAAGGACAACCGCATAGTCAATTACCTTTGCCCAGTTCGACAGTGACGTCTTAGTCGGTGCGTGTTTTGCCTTCTCATTATATGATTCCACAACATATACGATCTGGTGTAGAACGTGAATCGAAGCCCAGAAGAAAAAAATGGTAAGCAATAGTGTCAGATTAGTTAAAGCTAAGGTGACGACTATAAGGGGGATAAAAATGGAAGAGCGAACAAAGCTGCGGTATTTGTAGCGGAATCCTTTGTCCAGAGCCGTTCGGGTGAAAGTTGCATACATATGTGGTCCCCCAATGAGCACGGCAATCATAAGATTGACAGCCTGTCGCCCCATATCAGATTCGATATTTAGGACGCGACTCATGAATATCCAGATTAAATAGGGGATCGTCACCAGGACCACACTCAGACTAATAAATGTCAGGTCCCACGTTCTTGAATTCAGCCACTTTCCTTCAGACATTGAAGTTAGTGGGGCGTCATAGCGCAGTGTTGCACTCATCATTCCCTCCAATGATTCAATTCAGTCTGTAAATAAAAAAAATGAACAAACCTTGCCAAAGGCAGTGATTATTCATTTCGCAAATTGAAGTGGTGAAGTCCGTGCTTCTAGGATTTGATAATAATGTCAATCATTTTAGCGGATTTTGCCGATTTTTCATCCTTTTTATGGAGTAATCTCAGGATAAGGGGTTGCATATCTCGCTAAATGATTCTCGGATTACCAATACTTCTTATAGATCAGAATCAATGAAAAAAATCCTTTGATGTTGATGTTCTCTAAGATCGATGGCAATTTATAGAAACCCATTCGCTAAATACCAATCGTAGGTGTCTTGTAATGTATCTCGAAATGGCCTTGGGTTGATTTGGAAAGTTTTTTCGGCTTTACTGCCATCGACAAATAATTTAACGGCCGATATTCTAACTTGATTACCGTCAAAAGGAAGGCGTTTTCTCGTGACTTGGTTGAGAGCATCGGCCCCTGCCGCCATAATTGGAATTAATTTTGCAGGTAGAGGCACTCGAGGCGGCGGACGGCCGACCACATCATTGACGATCGTCCATGAATCCTTAAAGGTTAGATTGTGCCCGGCCAATATATATCGTTCTCCTACTTCTCCCTTCTCGGCAGCCGCTATGTGGCCAGCTACCACATCTTTAACATCTACGTAGTTAACCCCACCGGGTGGGTAAAACCAGCCTAAACCCCTAGCTGCCTCGGTTATGATCGATCCAGATATCAAGTTAACATCCCGTGGCCCCATCACAACCGTTGGATTGACTATCACCGCATTTAATCCCTGTTCAACAGCCTGCCTAACTTCTAATTCTGCTAGATGTATGCTGTAGCCATAAGGAAATTGGGCCGGGTCGAGTTCAAATTGGCTCTCTTCCGTCAATTTCAAGCCAACCTCGGGTATACCGAGAGCAGCGATTGAGCTCGTAAAGACAAATCGTTTCACACCTGCGAGCTTTGCTGCTTGGAGTAAATTAATCGTTCCTTCAACATTGACCTTCGAAATGTATTCTTTTGGCGCCTTCCAATATTTGGAAACCGCGGCAACGTGAAATAGCCAATCCGAATCTTCGATTAAAGAGCTGATTTTTTCAGCAGAGTCCAGGACGTCTCCGAACACAGGTTCATACACTAAACCTTTCAGAGCGAGTTCGTTTGAATTCCTCCGTAGCAGCACCTTGGCCTGAATGCCGCTCTCGTTAAGACCGGCAACAAGATTTGCCCCGACAAATCCTGTTCCTCCTGTAACAAAAGCCTTCATCTGGTGCTGATTAGCCTGCATATACTTTTTATAGAGGTGTATATCATCAGGCCAGTTTCACGATCGTCGCTTCCCCCTGCCCAACCCCAACGCATAGGGTTGCCAGCCCATAATTCATCGTCTGGCCTTCTTCTTGGCGTCGTTTCATTTCGTGAAGCAATGTCGTTAATATTCTGGCGCCTGAGCAACCCAGCGGATGGCCAAGCGCAATCGCTCCACCATTGACATTTGTGATCTTCGGATCGAGCCCCAGTTCATTGATAACGGCCAACGACTGAACGGCAAATGCCTCATTTAATTCGATAAGATCAATATCTTCCAGGCCGAGACCTGCTCGATTCAAAGCTTTTTTCGATGCTGGTACTGGTCCTAAACCCATGGTTCGTGGGTCGACTCCTGCTGCCCCTGAGGCCAGCCAAGTTGCCAACGGCTCAATTCCTAAAGCCTGAGCCTTATCGGCCGACATAAGCACCAATGCTGCCGCTCCGTCATTCAAACCACTTGAATTACCAGCGGTCACCGTGCCACCCTCTCTAAAAGCCGGCCTTAACTTCGCCAGCTGTTCCGGGCTTGTGGCCAATGTAAATCCATTATCTGTTCTTTTTACTCGAGGATGCTCGTCAAAATCCATGATTATCGGTTCGCGCTTTCTCTGTGGAATCGAGACCGGTATTATTTCTTTACGAAACCTACCGGCGTTCATTGCTTCACACGCTCGACGCTGGCTCTCCAGGGCAAAATTGTCTTGCTCTTCTCGAGTGATCTGCCCCCCTTCAATATCGCCAATGCAGCTGAGCGAATAGATGTTTTCTGCTGTTTCACCCATCGCCTCAAGGGGAAACATAGCCTCCATTTTAGGATTTGGATAGCGCCAGCCCAAGGTTGTATCCCAACCAGTTGTATTTCCTGGTGGGCCCCACCCCCGTGGATTCTTCGGGAAGGAATAAGGTGCCCGAGACATACTTTCTACGCCGCCAGCAACATAGACATCACCTTCGCCGGCGAAAATTGCTCTAGCTGCCTGATTAACAGCATTGAGACCGCTGGCACAAAGACGATTAACGGTGACGGCGGCTACATGTTGCGGGAAGCCTGCCAATAGGGTCGCCATTCGGGCTACATTGCGATTGTCTTCCCCCGCTTGATTGGCACAACCGAAATACACTTCTTCCACTTTGGCAGGATCGATTCCAGCCCGCTGAACCGCTTCCTTGATAGTAATGGCGGCCAGATCATCCGGACGGACAGCCGATAGGATCCCGCCGTGGCGGCCGATTGGTGTTCTCACTGCGCTAATAATCACAACTTCAGTCATTATCTGTCTCCCTGAGCTCGTTGTTGAGTCCAAAATATTTGGAAGAGCATCATTTACTCATTTACCATCGTTTCTACGCCCTCTTTTATCGCTCCGCTGGCGACCAATTGGCGTACATTTTCAATCAATGGCGCTAATACGACATCATTTTCAAGGAAAGGAATTTTTTCCCGGATCATCTCGTAGGCCACGGCTGTTCCCTTACCCAAACTAGCTTTGGGCGAATTCGTCATCTTTCGGCGTAAATCGATGCCTTGAGCCGCGGCCATCAACTCTATAGCGATAATTGTTTCAGTGTGCTCGATGATCTTTTCCGCCTGTCTGGCTGCTGTAGCTCCAAAACTCACATGATCTTCAATATTTGCACTGCTGGGAATATTGTCTGCACTTGCCGGATGGCTTAATACTTTGTTTTCAGATGCCAGAGCTGCGGCCGTGTACTGAACCATCATTAAGCCACTTTCGAGACCCCCATTTTCCGTTAAAAACATGGGCAAGATATTGTGATTACTATCGGCGTCGACCAACCTGGCAATTCTACGCTCGGACATATTTCCAAGTTCGGTTAGTGATAGCTTCAGGTAATCCATTGCAATGGCCACCGGTTCGCCATGGAAGTTTCCTGCCGAGATGACGTCGGCATCTCCGGTTTCCTCATCAATAAAAATAATTGGATTATCATTTACGGAGTTTAGCTCGATGTTAATCACCCATTGAACATAAGCGATCGCGTCTCGTACAGCGCCGTGAACTTGAGGCACACAGCGAAGCGTGTAAGGATCCTGCACATTCAAGGAGTCCGAGCCTCTCAAAAATTCACTACCTGCAAGAAGCTTCCGTAAAAATGAAGCACATTCAATTTGCCGGGGGTGCGGCCGAACAGAATGAATTCGGGCATCGTAAGCCCTTTTGGTCCCATGTAATGCTTCGAGCGACAGACTTGCCGCTACATCTGCCGAAAGTGCCAGATTAATGGCTCT
>JBFFVR010000123.1:0-4725 GCA_041570685.1 Promineifilaceae bacterium (SeqCode) | reverse complement strand
TACGGACCTGGTCGCGATCAGGGCATGACCTCTACCCCTACCCAGGCCATGCTTGCCGCGGCAACCGGCCAAGCCTATCACATCTCTTACGGTGGCTATAATGGTTTTCAACTGGCAAGTGATGTGGCAGAGATATTTATCCGGTCGGCTCGTTTTCGCTATGAAGGCGCGGAAGTGTTCAATATTGAAGGAGAAGTTTCCCATATGAATTCAATTGTGGCCGCGATCGAAAAGGCTGAACCTGCCGCCAGAGGAAAGATTACTTTTGAAGAGACTCCTCTCCCCTTACCTGATGGTCTAGACGGCACCGCATTGGCAGAAGTGCTGGGGGAGGTGCCGAACACACCGTTAGAAGAGGGCGTTGCGTACACAATCGAGCACTTTAAAGGCGCATAGGGGCACTGCACAAATTGACATAAGGAAGAAGCGATGGTTAGCAAGATGACGACGAACTTTTCAAACTAGTAAAGAACGAATTATTTACCGCCGTTGTAGGCGATGAACTTGACGCCGGTTGCCTAACCCACCAATTCCTGCCGCCGCAAATCCAACCATTAAGACAAGATATGGTTGTACTGGGTCGGGCGATGCCTGTATTAGAGGCTGACTGTGTAGGCGAGACGATTGAACATCAGAATCAAATCCAGCCGTTTGGTCTTATGTTCGCAGCACTTGATGCTCTCAAGCGAGGAGAGGTATATATCTGCACTGGTTCTTCTCCTCGTTACGCCCAATGGGGAGAACTTATGAGTACACGCGCCATTCAATTGGGAGCAGCAGGGGCGGTGGTGGATGGCTATTCTCGCGATACGCATGGCATTTACCGCTTAAACTTTCCTGCTTTTTCGTGGGGAAGATATGCGCAAGATCAGCGCGTACGAGGGCGAGTTATCGACTATCATTGCCCAATTGAATTTCCCAATGGCGTATTAGTACGACCGGGAGACATCGTTTTTGGCGATATTGATGGTGTAGTGGTCGTCCCTCGCTCGTTGGAATCAGATATTATCCAACACGCGCTTGAAAAAGTACGGGGCGAAAACAAAGTGCGCCAGGCCATCGAAGCTGGCATGTCAGCTCAGGAAGCATTTACTACCTTTGGAATCATGTAAAGCATCCCTGATTTATTTCGACCAAGCGGAGAACGTTTGCTGGACGGTCATTTATCTCTATTCAGCCACAGCGAAATTAGAAACTGGAGTAATCACCCCCGTGAATGACGGTACTCCAAATATATTATAAATGAAGGCGATAAGAAATGAATTTCTGTATCCAAATCGATCCGTCCGATAATACGGCAGTTCTTTTAGGCGATGCCCATCAAGGTGAATCTGTTACGATATTAGGCAAGAGTTCCCAACAAGTTGTCGAAACAAATGAATCAATTGCCTATACCCATAAGATCGCCATAAAGAAAATTCCTAAGGGGACGGCCGTCATAAAATATGGGATTTCGATCGGTCACGCGACTCAGGATATCAATATCGGGGATTGGATCCATTTACACAATCTTGCTAGTGATTACGATGAGCGCTCGAGCACATTGGAGCTACACTCTGGCCTTTCGACAGATATGTCTTACGAATAGGAGGAGGAATCATGACTTTACCATCGTACAGTTGGCCTGGATATCTGCGGAAAGACGGCCGAAAAGGCATCCGCAATCTTGTATTAGTCGTTTATACAGTCGAATGTGCCAGGCATGTCGCTCACTTAATAGCCCAGGACGAACCCGAGAGCCATATCATTGGCTTTCCCGGCTGCACGGACAATCAATATGCAATCCGACTGCTCCTGGCTTTAGCCCGACATCCTAACATCGGCGCGGTATTGGCAGTGGGATTAGGCTGTGAATACACCCAGCCTGCTAAAATCGCAGAGGTCGTTCGCAGGTCGGGAAGGGAAGCGGAGTGGTTTTATATACAAGACGCGGGAGGAACGTCTGCCAGCGTTGAAAGAGGAAAAGAAATCATCACCCGCCTTCGCCTCCAACTTGAAAATGGAAGTCAGATCATCCCTATAACATTGCCAGATTTGGTAGTTGGTGCTGAATGTGGTGGATCTGATGCCACCTCAGGATTGGCAGGTAATCCCGTCGTGGGCTCTTTCTACGACTTGTTGGTGGATGCGGGAGGTACTACCATTTTCGAGGAAATCGCAGAAATGCTAGGGCTGAAGTCTATCATGTTGAATAGAGCAGCCACGCCAGAAGTTGAGGTTCAATTAGCGGACGCTTACGATAATGCAGAACAATACTGCCAGGATGTACGTCAATATTCAATATCACCCGGAAATTTCGCTGGTGGCTTGACCGCCATCGAAGAAAAGAGCATGGGAGCCTTCATTAAAGGCGGCTCAAAACCGATTCAAGGCGTTATTCGCGTTTCGGAGCGGCCGACGAAATCAGGTCTTTGGCTCATGGATAGCGTTCCCGACCCCCATTATATGCAATTTGGCTACACCAATCTCAACGATACAGAAGGAATAATGGATCTGATTTCTGGGGGAGCCCACATTATCCTTTTTATCACTGGACGAGGGAGCGTGATAGGCTCACCCATCGCCCCACTTATCAAGATAACTGGAAACGTCAAAACTTATTTTCATATGGAAGGGGACATGGACTTTAATGCTGGACGTGTATTAACCGGTGAAATGACGCTTGAAGAAGCAGTATATGATTTATTAGAACTCGTCGTTCGTGTTGCTAATGGCGAGGTGACCAAATCAGAATCGTTGGGTCATCGCGAATATTTCATCATGTATAAGCACCAGGATACCCCTTCCTTAATAGATGGATGTCGTTTATAGACAATGCAACTATCATCCTCAGCTAAGCCAGAACAAACAGAATTTCCTGACATCTAGGAAGAAGACGTTTGTAGACATCATGGTAATTCACCTGAGTTGATCTGAACTTGTATCGCGGCGATTTAGCCTTGTTATATGCTTGGAGACTCCTTATCATTAGTTGTGCCCCAGGAATCTGTAAACGAATGTTTTTTGCCGATATCCTATAAAACGGGAGAGAATATTCGAATCCTTCAATCGGCAAAGCAGTTTCAAGATACTACTGGGTTTTTGCTATCCAATTGATCCGGGGCTGAAGAAGCTTCTTTATTAATTCGTCGTTCAATCCAAAGAACAAAAAGCAATCCCACAAAAAGTAGTGGGATAATCGCAAATCCAGATCTCAACCCGGTGGAATCACCAATAAAACCCAAGAGCCAGGGTGTGACTCCAAATCCCAAAATTCCTGCCGAAGCCAACAATACGAAAAGGATCGTGGTATTCGCCTTCAGATCTTTCTCAGCTTCCGCTAGAATCGATGGCCAAAAACTTGCTGTTGCCAGACCCGCGAGCCCCAAGCCCAGGTAAAACCAGGCAAGTGTGGTGGCAAAAGGGATCAAAATTCCTACGACAACTCCCAATGAAGCGGAACCGATCATGATGTTATTGAGACTCACTTTATTGGCCAGATACGCGGTAAGCAAGCGACCAATAGCCATTGCCCCGGCAAAAATCATAACGGCAATAGCCCCAGATCGTGGCACGTCACTCAGATAGATTTCAACATAGCTTCGGCTCCAGAAAGTGAGTGCTGACTCGATGCCGGCTCCCAGAAAAATGGCAATGGCAAAAAGCCAAAATCCGCCTAAAGATAGGATATTGGCGAATATTTTGGGATAAGATTCACTGGTGTTCTCAGTACTTGGAAATTTTAACAGTGTAAAGAGAACGGCGATAGTCAGAGCTGCCACTGCGGCAATTTGAAACAGGAGACGCCAAGAGTAACCTTGCGATAGAAGCTCGCCAAAGATCAAAGCCGAAGTCATTATGCCAATGGGGAAAAAAGCGTGGCTGAGATTCAGGTATCTTCCTGATTCCTGTTGATGGACGTCGACAATCAAAGGATTAAGTAGGGCCTCAGAAAATCCGGCTCCAACCCCTAATACCATCAGGCCAAGGATAAGCATCAGATAGTTTTGCGAGAAACTGGCAAGCAAAAAGCCGGTGGCAAACAGATATTGACCCAAAACCAGAAATCTTTTTTTACCCCAACGTTGTGCCAACATCCCCGCTAGTAATAGTACGACAACCAAGACAAGATTTCGAACTGTTTCCAAACTACCACCTTGCGAGAGGCCAGTGGAGAATGTTCTTGATATTTCGGGAAGACTGACCCCAATTATTACCGAGCTAGTAGCAAGAATGATAAAGCCAGCCCAGGTAGCTATATCAAGTCTGGTAAGTCTGCTTCCTGAATCCATAGTCGAATATGCTCCAATACACCCGGCACATTTTATATTTAATGCTACGTTATCAACTATATTTGCTTATCGCAAACAAAGGAAATCCCTTGGTTTAAGTTCGCAATGGTTACCTAGGGTTATTCACCATCTGAAAAGTTTGCTCATGATAATCAATAATTAGACGTGAAAGTGTCCACATTATCCTATTAACTAAACCCATTTCGTTAAGATAATAGCCTCATCAATTGTCATAACAGCTAAGTAGTCACATAATTGACCTAATGCATCGCCTGATTCCCGAATTTATTCAAGAACAATATCGATTAGACCAGACATCTGGAATATTCGATGCCTGTGCTTTATTTGTCGACATATCGGGTTTTACGGCTATTACTGATGCAATTATGGGCCATGGACAATATGGCGCGGAACTTTTGGCCAACATCATTGGCGAAGTTTTTGATCCGCTTAT
>JBFFVR010000122.1:0-4738 GCA_041570685.1 Promineifilaceae bacterium (SeqCode) | reverse complement strand
TGTGAAGAACAACGATCATGTCAGCATTAATGATTGTGCTTAGACGGTGAGCGATAACAAAACTGGTACGTCCCTCCATCAACCGATCGATGGCCAATTCAATCTGTTTTTCAGTCGTTGTATCTACGCTACTTGTTGCTTCGTCCAGGATCAGAATGCGAGGGTTAGCCAGAAGCGCCCGAGCAAAAGAAATCATCTGCCGCTGACCAACGCTCAGGTTTACGCCACCCTCTCCGACTTCGGTTTTGTAACCATAAGGCATTTTATTTATGAACTTATCAGCTCCAACTGCTGTGGCTGCTTCAACAACCTCCTCATCCGTCGCTTCCAAGCGGCCGTAGCGAATATTGTCAGCGATCGAACCTGCGAATAGAAAGGTGTCCTGTAGGACGATGCCTAGTTGCGATCGAAGGCTAGCCCTAGTAACTGAGCGCAAATCATATCCGTCAACCTTGATGCTGCCTTCATTGACATCGAAGAGGCGTACCAGCAAGCGGATTATCGTACTCTTACCGGCACCAGTCTCTCCGACCAAGGCAATCCGGTCCCCGGGCTCAGCTTGGATGCTGACTTCTGTCAGAACTGGACTTTCATCATCATAGCTGAATGAAACATTTTCAAAGTTGACATAGCCTTTGATAGCAGGTAAGGGTATGGCATCGGGCGAGTCGGTCAGATCAGGTGAGGTATCGAGTAAGTCAAATATCCTTTCTGAAGCAGCCATCGCCGACTGAAAGGTGTTATAGCGCTGAGCCAATTCGCGAATGGGATCAAAAAATCTCTGAACATACAAAGCAAAGGCGACCAATGTGCCAGCACTCATCGATTCCTGTAGAACTAACCAGCCGCCGATGCCAATCACAATAGCTGTAGCAATGGTGCCTATGAAATCAACACCTGGAAAAAAAATGGCGGATAGCCTGGTCGCGTCGATATTGGCATCGTAGTAAAAATGGTTCAAGCTTTCAAAAAAGTCGAAGTTTTCTTGCTCTTTGTTGTAACTTTTGATAACTCTGATCCCGCTGATTGACTCGTTTAGGTATCCGTTGATGAGTGACAAACGTTGGCGAGTGTCTCGATAAACTTGTCGCACTCTAACTCGCCAATAGTTGGTCAAAATCACCATTAAAGGTAAGACAGCAAAGGTAACTAGTGCGAGCTGCCAGTTCAGAGTAAGCATCGCCAGAACGATACCACCGAGGATAAAGAGCGAGCGAAAAAGGCCGGTAATTGACCAGGTAATGAAATCTTGAAGCACACCAACATCGCTGATTAGGCGACTCATCAAGCGCCCTACGCTATAGCGATTGTAAAAAGAAAGGGAAAGCCTGTGCAGATGCCGGAACAAATCACTACGAATATCGGCCACAACTCTGGTTCCAACAAACGCCATGATGGAGATTCGCTTTCGATTGGTCAACCACTCACCTACTGCAGCTACCAAAAACAGGAAAGTCCAGAGCCGTAAACTTTCCAACTGCCCTGTTCGAATTCCGTCATCTATAGCCTTACCAATGATCCAAGGGCCAGAAACACTCAACAACGAAGATATCGTCATTAAAATGACAGCGGTGACTAATTGGCTTTGATATGGGCGGTTGTAATAGTTTAGACGACGTAACAACCGGCCATCATAGACTTTGCCGAGAGCGTCGTCATCTTCATCTGGGAGTAAATCTCGAATTCGATTTTCGCGAATAAGACGCTCGTCAACACTCGACCGCATTTTTTTATTAGCAAGCGGTCGATCTTCGATTCGATTTTCTGAGCTATTTCTCGCTTCCGTGTCAGTCATCATTGACTAGTTTCGGTTCCTTTGAACTAAAGGCGTCAGCCATGGAAATCCCTCAAAGCATGTCTTATTGAGATCCTAAGCGCTGCTGTAGATTGGCAAATTCTTCCTGATCTTTTAACTGCAAATCATAGATTTCACGATAGAGGCCGTCGATTTTTAGCAGCTCTTCATGCTTCCCCCTTTGGACAATTCGACCATGATCCAGCACGAGAATGCAATCTGCATTCTTCAGCGTCAGTAATCTCTGGGCAATGATGAAAGTGGTTCGCCCTAACATGAGTTCTGCCAAAGCTTGTTGAATCTTATGCTCTGTTTCAGTGTCAACGCTGCTTGTCGAATCATCCAGGATCAAGATCCTAGGATCCTTCAGCAACGCTCTGGCAATCGCGATTCGTTGTTTTTGTCCTCCGCTCAGGGTGACGCCTCTCTCGCCTATGACAGTGTCGTATCCTTGTGGAAAATTAATGATGAAATCATGCGCTCGAGCCGCCTTTGAGGCAGCTATGATCTCTTCTCTTGATGCTTCGGACCGTCCGTAGGCAATATTTTCTGAAATTCTTGTGCTGAATAAAAAAGAATCTTGCAGAACGATGCCTATATGCTGGCGTAAATTAGAAAGTTGCCACTCTCGTACATCAACTCCTTCGATCAAAATACGTCCTGAAGAGACTTCATAAAAGCGAGGAATCAAACTCGTAATCGTTGATTTACCCGATCCTGTTGGTCCCATAAGAGCTATCATTTGACCTGGATCAACCTCGATATTGATATCTTCCAGAATTAGTCTGTCACCATGATAGGCAAAGCTTACATTTTCAAAGCTAACCTTGCCGTTTATGTCAACCAAATTTACTGATTCTTGGCTTCCTATTTTCTCAGCCGGAGAGTCAATTACTTCAAATACACGGCTCGCGCTTGCCCCGGCAGTGGCCGCCAAACTAATCAAAAATCCGAGTCTTTGCACAGGGCCATTTAGCATTAGGACGTAGGAGATCATGGCAAATAATGTTCCGACGGTAATTGTTCCGTTCATCGCCAACGGACCGCCAAACCACAATAAGAGAAAAATGCTCATGGCCAAAGTAAATGTGAAAAATGGCCAGTTGTTCGCCCACATGCGAATAACTTTGAAACGTCTCTGAAACCAGGTGTCGTTCTCACGATCGAATTTCTGCAGTTCATAGGTTTCACGAGCAAATGCTTTTACCACTCTGATGCCAGTCAGACTTTCTTGCATTGTTGTGGCTAATACAGCTATCTGCTCTTGGATACTTTTAAACTTGGGCCTAATGAGACCGCCGAATCTAATTGTTGCTCCTATAAGAATCGGCACCGGGATCAAGGCCAAAGCTGCTAACCTGGCATCCTCAATAAACATCGCTATCACGACGCCAACCAGTAATAGTAGCGTTGCAACCAGGTCCATGAGACCGATTCCGACAAACCTTTCGGTTTCAGATATATCACTAGTTGCACGACTCATTAGGTCGCCAGTTTGGGTTTGATCGTGATATGAAAAAGGTAATCGCTGTACTCTGTTAAAATATTCATTTCGTAAATCGTAAGCGACACGATGAGTCAGCCACTCCCCAAAAAAACGCTGTCCATAGCCGGCAATTGCCCTTGCGAGGCCAATGCCTAAAATAATCAGGCTGGCTGCTAGCAAGGCTGTCATTTGACCGTTGGCCAATCCAATATCGATAGCTCTCTTAATTACTTGGGGAATCAGCAAGTTCAGAATCGTAGCTGCGATCATCGAGACGTATGCTAGAGACGCTTGCAGCCGATATGGTTTTAAGTATCCAAGAAGCCGTCGATAAATACCTAGATGAAACTCCAAACTTTTCTCCTGAACCCATTTAGTATGGTCGTTCTTCGGCGAATGAATGCCTGATCATAAGAAGGTAGCCATTCGATAACCCTACAAGCATCAGATTACAATTGTATAGCTTGTCAGCCAAAGTGATACACTTCCTCAAATCGTGATAATTGCCTTCTTCAACCCCTATTGTCAATTATGGCAATATCGGCATTGTTTCTCTGAACAAGATTCGGATAAACTCTACCTTAATTATGGAATTTGAGTTGCCCTATTCGCAACAGGACACGTTTTCCAGTAGCCTTATGGAAGATATGGCAATACAGATGTCTTACAAATCCGAATGTAAGAAGTGTAATTATCGAGTTCATCGCGATTGTCACAAGTACCTGACAACATAAAGGTGGTCAACTTGGTTGATAAATTGGACACTCGTGTAACAGCGAATCGAGATTATTTTAGAAATAACCTCTAACAACCAGAATTCTAGAGCAAAGGTATTCTGGAATATTGAGTAAAAGGAATATCGTGGATAGGTTACCATTGACAGACATACCAGTAGGTAGAATTCCACCATCTATCCTGGTTTGTGGAGATCCTGGTCGAGCTGAGCAGATAGCGACTTTTTTCGATTCAGCTGAGGCTGTAAGTTCAAAACGAGAATATACCTGTATCGCCGGCCAATATGAGGGCCTGCGTCTTGCTGTATGCTCCCATGGCATCGGGGCGTCAGGGGCTGCAATTGCATTTGAGGAGTTGATCGCGGCTGGAGCAAAGAGAATTATTAGGGTTGGAACTTGTGGGGCTTTACAGCGAGAAATCGAGGTCGGCGATCTGATTATCGCCCATGCAGCTGTACAGAATACAGGTTATGGAAACGAGACAGTGCCTTTGGGTTACCCGGCGGTTGCTGATCCTGAGGTTACTCTGGCGTTGAAAAGAGCGGCCGTTGATGCTGATAGACCATGCCGGATTGGTATCGTGCTTAGCCGCGACAATTTCTATCGTGGTGTTGATGTCCCTGGAGGCCCTGATTATCAAATCATGTCGTTGGCCAATGTCCTAGCGGTTGAGATGGAATGCTCGGCTCTGTTCATTGTCGGAAACCTGCGAGGCATACAGAC
>JBFFVR010000121.1:0-4833 GCA_041570685.1 Promineifilaceae bacterium (SeqCode) | reverse complement strand
GGTGGTGTAAGGCGCAACGATAATACCCAGCAAGGGCAGGATGATATTGTCTTTAAAGACCAGGTCCCACCTGTTGCCAAAAATCCAGGCGAAGATCAACACCAGACGGGGAGCGACGGCCGCACCAAAAGCCAGAAGACAACCTAGTAACAACATATTTTCTTCCTCCTAATTAGCCTCTTTCCAATAATACTCCCTCCATCCGTGCAAGAAGAGAGGGATACACCTATATTAGCATGGTGCTTACAATATGGCGCATTTACTTTCGCGCTCAATAGCTTTGTCCCTTGAAATACAATGACCAAGCCATCGTTTTTCAAAGTATCTGACCATGAGCGGTATCAGAGCCGAGTGGACCCATGCTTCCACGGATACATCAAAAGCAACATCATCATCGAATATGAGGTTGGTCTACCAACCGAATTGGTCGAAATCCTATTCCAGAAGATACTGGTTGTGAGCTATGCCGATCCCCGGACCTAATCACGCTTGGTGGATCGGCCGCTTTTGAATTAATGAAATGTCTGGCCAACGACCGCAACTTGAGCGATCATGGTTTATCCGAAGCCGTGCGATTGGCCAGCCTGGCTCCAGCTTATAGTTTGTATTATTCGGAATTAGGGGAGGCAGGCCACACTATTATTAAACTTCTCAATGCCCCAGGCGCTCCACATTTAAAAATCGAGTGAACTGAATGAGGGTGGAGCAGTCAGATATATTGTTATTGTTCATAACAATCTGCCTTATATTCCCTGATTTCGTGCATTCTCCGGGGCACGCAAGCTCCGGCTGCCAAAGAGCGAATATATTAATATGCTTAGCGAATCCCATTATTGGCAAGAAAAATAAGAGGAACTTTTCGGTAGCGTTTAGATATCAAACCGGTTGAATATAAACAGTTACCGGCAAAATCATTGCTTTTGTTGGCTAAGTAGGGTAAGTTTGTCCCTTCTTTTAGAATATTGCCATTGCCAAATGTCAATCATGTTCAAAAATACACAATTCAATTTTGACAGTCTGATGCCAGTGTCGGTAAGAGAGCAGGTGGAGGCTAAAGTCAGGAAGAGGAGATAAATATCTATGGAGCAGGTAGCCCCAGAGAAAGAAAAAAAACATTTCGAGGAAAAGGCCCACGAAACGGAGAATCGCGTACTCGATATACTAGCAGAATTTCTTCACTGGTTTGAAGTAGGGCTAGCGGCGCTTAGCGTCGTTTTTGTGGGTCTTGGTGTACTTTTCTTGTTGGGGGAATTGCTTGATTTCCAGCAAACTCTGGTAGATACAACGCTGCGCAACAGTTTTGAGGATGTATTATCTGACATCCTGTTGTTAGTTGTCGGTATTGAGCTGGCGTTGATGCTGGTGCGCCGAACTCCTGAAGCTCTGATCGAGGTTATGTTCTTTGTCGTCGCCCGCAAAATGTTGATCACGGCCGATTCATTTTGGGATCTGATACTTGGCGTAGCCGCCCTCGCCGGCCTATTCGCCATCCGAAAATACCTGGAACATGTTCCAGCATCAGGCCGGGGACGCGTGCCGCGTATTCCGTTTGGCCGGAAAAAACCCGAGGATGAAGTAGTCGAGGGCATGGCCGCCGATTGACCGGGAGCGACGTACTTATTACGGGTGCCATCCTCTTGTGGATCACAAAAGTTGCTGCAACCACTCCAAAATTTGGAAAACACGTTGACGGCGTCAAATGCCATTTGCCTGATCGTTGATCACCAACTGTTTCTTAACCGTCTACGCCGCTCCATAGCCCAAAGCCGAAAAATTACTAATAGATATGTTTAGAAATCTAAAAATCCGGACGAAAATGCTGATCGCCTTCATCGCCGTTGCCGTACTGGCTATAGGCGTGAGCGGTTTCATCGGCTTTACTATCGCCCAGGACGCTTTGCAGCAGGAATCATTCAATAAACTCACTGCCGTGCGGGAAATGAAAACCAATCAGATCGAAGATTACTTCCAGCAAATAGATGGCCAAGTACGTACGCTCTCGGAAGATCGTATGATCATTGAGGCGGTTCAAGCATTTGATGAAAACTTTCAAGAAATTGACACGGATCTCGCTAGATCACCAGATGCCTTAGGTGAATCTGATAGCCTGCTGCGACAATATTATTCGCAAGAATATTTACCGAGGCTGACGCCGAATTTGCCAGGCGGCGCGGGAGTGCCTGAATTTTGGCCAGAGGATGCTAAAACCCGACTTTTGCAGGAGCTATATATTGCTTCGAATCCGTTCGATGTTGGCGCTAAGCATCTCTTGGATAATGCCGGCGATGGTAGCCAGTACAGCGAGGCTCACGAACTTTATCATCCCATCATCCGGAACTTTCTGGAGACATTTGGCTACTACGATATCTTTCTGGCTAATACCGACGGCGACCTTGTCTATACCGTCTTCAAAGAGGTCGATTATGGCACCTCGCTGCTGGACGGGCCATACAGCGATACAAATTTTGCCGAAGCCTTCAAAGCAGCCTTGGATGCAGGCCAAGGGGAATTCGTTTACCTGGTCGATTTCGATCCCTACGCGCCTTCCTATAATGCTCCGGCCGCCTTTATCGCCTCGCCCATATTTGAGGGTGACGAGAAAATCGGTGTGCTACTTTTTCAGATGCCCGTGGATCGCATCAACGATATTATGACTAACCGCCAAGAGTGGGCTCAGGTTGGCTTAGGTGATTCAGGTGAAACCTATCTGGTTGGTGATGATTTTACGCTACGTAATCAGTCCCGCTTTCTAATCGAAGATAGCGAAAATTATTTCGCCCTTCTTGAAGAAATCGAGACCCCCAATAACATCACGGATCAAATTCGCAATTTAGACAGCACCATCGGCTTGCAGGAGATAATGACGGAGGGTTCGCTGGCTGCGCAAGCCGGTGAAACCGGCACCGCCATTTTCCCCGACTATCGTGGTGTGCCCGTTTTATCATCTTATAAACCCCTTGAAATACCTGGCGTAAACTGGGTCATTATGAGCGAAATTGATGAGGCCGAAGCCTTTGCCCCCGCTCAAACGCTTGGCCGGACATTGCTTTTCGTTTCAATCGGGCTACTGGCGATCATTGTGGTCCTGGCCATAATCTTTTCTCGTTCTATCACGCGCCCCCTGGAAACGCTAACCGAAAATGCCGGCGAGTTGGCGAACGGCAACTTGGACGTGTCGGTTGATACAGCGAACAAGGATGAAATTGGTGATCTGTCTCGAAGTTTTGATGCCATGCGGCAGTCAATTAGGCAATTTATTCGCCGGCAGAACGAGGCTATCGATGCCTTATCAACGCCGTTGATACCCTTGAGCGATGAAATAGTCGTCATGCCGCTGGTAGGCGAGCTAGATGAACGGCGTCTGGGCAACGTCAGCGAACTGCTCACCGAGAGACTTCATGACTCATCGGCGAGAATGGCCATCTTGGACTTAACCGGGGTGCCACGTCTTGACGAAGCGGACGCCATGAGCCTGATCAGGGTTGCTAAAAAGGCTAATTTACTCGGGGCCAAGGTTGTCGTCACCGGGCTCCAGCCCCAAGTTGCCGCCGAGTTGACAGATTTCAACTTGCACCTCGAAGGCATCGTCACTGAACGGTCCTTGCAAAATGGGGTTACTTTCGCAATGAAATACCTGCAGAATAATTGAGGGAATGCAGATGTCCCAGAATTATCGGATAGCGCCGAGGAAATAAGGCAGGAGGAATTATTATATGATTGAACAGAAAAGTGGTTCCCAATTGAACCCGCATACCTTGCTAGAACTCTATCACCTATCTGAGAACGATCTGAGCCTGGTCCGAGAATTTGCCGGTAGCGTTATTGAAGGCATAACGGATCATGTAAGAAGCTTTTATGATTGGTTAAGAACGCAGCCCGAGTATGATGAATATTTCTCCGATGACCGGGTCCAGAAGCGGGTCGAGGGTTTGGTTACAAATTATTGGCAGCAGTTCTTTCGGGCTGAAATAGACGAAGCCTACATGAGCAGCCGGCAACGAGTTGGGGCGACCCATGCCCGGATCGGCCTACCTCTTAGCACCTACTTCGCTGCCATGAATGTTTTCATGAGTTTGTTCATGGATGTCGATAAATCACATGGCGCAGGGACTAATGGCACTTCAGATACCGTGAAGGCTATGATAAAGCAAGTACACATGGACACTGCGGTAGTCGTCGAAACGTACTCCAAGTATGTCAACGAGACGATTGCTTTGCAGAGCAAGTCGCTCATGGAAATGTCGACCCCAGTCACCCAGATCTGGAACGGTATTTTGTTTCTACCAATCGTTGGAATCGTTGACTCTAAACGGGCTCAAGATATCATGAATGCTACCTTGGCCAAGATCGCCGAAACCCAGGCTCGGGTCTTCATCATGGACATTAGTGGGGTGGCCGTGGTCGACACCGCGGTGGCCAACCATCTGATCAAAATTACCAAAGCCACCCGACTGATGGGTTGTACCTGCACGATTTCGGGTGTTTCTCCGGCAATTGCCCAGACTATTGTCGAATTGGGTATCGAGGTGGGTACAGTGAAGACCACGGCTACGATGAAAGACGCTTTATCAGACGCGTTTAGTCGCCTGGGAATGGAGCTCAACCTTGTCTCTTGAAACTCCGGGCGCGGAAAGCTCGGCTCGAATTCCTTTACAGCTTTCACGTAATTGCATCGTTGCATCAATTCAAGTTGATTTGACCGACGAGGTATTGCGGCGTTTTCGAGCGGATTTGCTTGAATTCTTGCAACAAACGGGGGCTCGAGCTGTTATCCTCGATCTATCCGGTCTCGAAATATTGGATTTGGAGGAATTTGATGCCCTCGGACAAACG
>JBFFVR010000120.1:0-4886 GCA_041570685.1 Promineifilaceae bacterium (SeqCode) | reverse complement strand
GTTGTTGAACCCGAGGAGCCTTCGCTTTGATCGATCGAGGGTTGTGCCGTACCCATAATTTGCCCCCAATGAGATCTGTAATGCTGGTCTAACGAATAACTGTCATATTTTTGTGAAGCTTAACGTCAACAATTTTTGCGATGGGATTCCGCCAACTTTCATAATGATATAACGGTTTATCGCACCACTCAAAGTTGATTGGCTGCTGTGAGCCACTTATCTGAGGTAGAAATATAGAAAGAAGGCCGGGTAAACAAACCCGGCCTTCTGTTGTTGAGTGAGTTAATTTTACTCGACAGTGATGGTTAAGATGTTGGTCTCCGGATCGAAGGAGAAAGAAACTGTGCCATCGCTGGCGAGGCTAAAGGCATAGTTGTCACCATCTTGAACGCCGTCAACACCGTAATTTGTCGTCCAGGCACCGTCAAGGGCGACCTTGGCCTCATAGTCACCGGCTGGTATGTCATGTGAACTGGCAAACAAGCCATCATCACCTTCTGCTAATGCGGTGACTTCGCAAGCTGGGTCCCAATCGCCATCACAGCCGGCAGCAGCCTGGTACGAACCTGGCACATTGACCATGCCAGCCGTGGCGCCACCAAGGATATCGCGAATTTGGGTGGCCGCTGTACCGAAAGCACCTTCTGGTGTATCTTCACCAGTTACGGTCAAAACAACAGCATCGTTCCAGGAACCCCAAACTGCGCCCATTTCTGGAATCGAAGGCATCAGAGCAGCATTCTGTCCGGCTGCTCCAAAAGCGGCCAAATCCGGATCAGACGTTGCGTTCAGAACTGGCAAGTAAGCCGAGGGGCGATCGCCAGTCACATAAAGCTCGGTCATAATTTCGTCAGTGGCCACAAACTCATTGAGAAATGCCTGCGCCAACAAGATATTCTCACTGAAGGCATTGATCATGAAACCTTGAATACCACCGAATGGCTGTCCGTCACTAGGGATATTACCGATACCATAATTTATGCCTGCTTCTTTGAACTGGCCTAAAGCCCACGGCCCGGTCATTAAGAATGGAGTTTCTCCTTCCACAAACAGAGCCTGAGCGGTGTCACCATCATTGGCGTTGGGGCTAATGAGTCCGGCTTCGACGTTATCGGCAATCCATTGCCCTGAAGCGATCATACCTTCGCTGTCTATACCGAGATCATTGGGATTCCAATTTCCAGTATCGTCTTTACCAAAGACATAACCACCAAAAGAGGTCATAAGCGGATAGAGTTTGTACCCATTGTCTTCCAACACGAAGGCGTAGGTTACGTCGCCTGATTCTTGTAGAGCCTGTCCGGCCGCCAATAGTTCATCCCAGGTCGCCGGTACTTCGTCTACCAGATCCGCATTGTAAAAGAGGGCCATGTTTTCGACTGCGTATGGCATGCCGAAAAGCTCGCCATCAAAGGTGAAACCTTCTAAACCAACGGCTGCGAAATCGCCGGCTTTGTCACCCAGATCCATTGGAGCGACCAGACCGCTGTCTACCCAACCACCAAGTCGATCATGGGGTCCGATGAAGATATCAGGCCCTTCGCCGGCCGGGGCAGCAATTGGTAATTGGTCATTGAGATCCATGACCTGCTCGACAACCAATCCAACACCATAAGTTTCTTGGAAATCTTCAGCCAAAGCCTGGAGGATTGGAGTTCGGGTATCGTCTGCCCAAACCGTCAAGAATAGTTCTGGCTCTTCAGCAGCTTCTTCGACGGGCTCCTCAGTTGGTTCTTCCATGGGCTCCTCAGTTGGTTCTTCCATGGGTTCTTCGGTCGGTTCCTCAGTTGGTTCTTCGGCCGGTTCCTCAACGGGTTCTTCCGTTGGTTGTGCTTCAACTTCAGGTTCTTCGGTTGGCGTTTCTTCGCCACCGCAAGCGGCTAGAACGAGCATGCCGACTAATAATAAGGATATAAAAAGAGTGATTTTTTTACTCATCTGATGTTCTCCTCCACAGATTTGTAATGGTTTGGTTTTTCTGTAAATCTATCAATTGCTCAAAAACATTTCCAGCTAAAGCATCACCTACCTTGATCGAATGTGTATTATTTTGAGGATCTCTAAATCATATTAATTGAAATCCAGTATCTTGATCCTTTATGGATAACAATTCGTGCTAAAGAAAGGGTTAGTACTTCGTTGATTCTCCTGGCTATACATCACCAAATAATGTATGCGGTTAAGTGGTCGAACCCATACGCAAATCTTGGCGTAGTGTGCTCTTTAATTGAACGAGCCGATTAACCAAATGATCTTGTTCAACCCCAGCTACTTTTGCGAACCGGTTCCGGTTATATGATCGATGCGCATCCAATGCTTTTTCTCTTAAAGCAATACCAGATTCACTTAAGTACAATCTAATTGTACGACCATCTGTTTCATGCGGTTTTTTGGTCACGAGCCCTTCAGCTTCCAGGCCTTTGATGATTCGGGTGGCGTTACTTTTGTCGCACAGCATTAAAGCACTTAATTCACTCAGAGACATGCCGGGATCCCTGCCGATGTGTACCAATGCGTAGTAACGGGAAGGGGTTAAATTAAAGTTGCTTAGTAGGTTCCGATCCCCATCATCAATGATGAGATAGATTTCTTTGAGTAGCGAATAAACTGATTCCGTCTCCGCCATGCTTCTTATCATCCCTTAGGGCATCTACCGATTGCATCTCGAGTGATCGAGCCAGGTAGGTCAAGTAATCCGGTTAAGGTGGTTGGGGAAAATGCGTCCAAATTAAAAAAATGGTTGACATGTCAATAGTTGACGCGTCAACCATATCACCAAGCCAACACAATGTCAAGGAATTTGTGAAATCTGTTACAAAAGGCTATTAAGGGAGTCAAAACAGGTTGCGGCAGATCGCAATTCGCCGAGGTCAGCAAAAATATAACAATCAAGCAACAAGCTTTAGGACAAAGCCTATTAATTGACGCTTTCTAGATAGTTGTTGAGTGGCTATGAATCGCGAAGCTTAGCCCCCAATTGCCGTTCAAGCTGCTTGACGATTCTCTCCCTGTTCTTGCGAGCCACTTTGTCTGTGAGCGTTTTGCCAGGTGATTGAAACGTCAGGTGATATGCCAGACTCTTCTTAGTCGCGGGAATCTGTTGGCCTTCATAGACGTCGAAAAGTTCAATTTTTTGCAGTAGAGTGCCTCCGGTTCGTTCGATAATGCCATATACATTAGCCGCCGGCACGGAACGATCGACTAGTATGGCGATATCTTCATGAACCGCTGGAAATGGGGAGATATCCTTTACCTCGTAAATTTCCGGCACTTGGGGAAGTAGGGCCTCAACGTCAAGATCAGCCGCGATAGTGGGCCACTCAGAAGGTAAATCATAGCCCTTGATGACTAGGGGATGTAACTCGCCCAACCAACCGATTTGGCTTTCATTTAATAGGATCTTGGCTGTTCTACCGGGTCGAAATGTCGGATGATTTCCCGGCTCTAGGCTAAAGCCAGACACATTCAAGGCCTCGATTAACTCTTCGATAATTCCTTTCAGATCGTAGAAGTCTGCTGTATTGGGTTCGGCTTCCCTGGACCAATGACGATTTCCCTGTGGTCCGGACATGACCAGGGCCAAGCGTCTTAATTCGTCAGGTAGTGTCCCTTCTTCACTGGCTAAATAGATTTGGCCTAATTCAAATAAAGCAATACTCTCTTGAAAGCGGCTATTGTCAGCTGCGATTTCAAGAACCGAAGCGAGTAAACTATGTCGCATTGCCACCCGGTCCACGGTTATTGGGTTCGTTAATGTGACATAGGGCCGGTCGTCAGGCTTTTCGCTTGCCGCCAAAAGCAGCCGCCTCTCCCGCTCAGACGTCGTCAGTCGATACGTGATGACTTCCTGCATTTCAAGCTGAACCAGGATATTCTTGATTCTCTCCTCTATGTCCAAATCGAAGTTATTTCGTTGTGGGGGGAGCGTATCGCTCATTTCAATCGTTGGTATACGATCGTAGCCAAATATCCGACAGACCTCTTCTACCAGGTCATGGCTGCCTTCGATGTCCAGTCTATGATCCGGACTGGTCACCGATAGATAATCAGAATGCGCTTCAACCTTGAATTCGAGAGCTTCTAGATATCCTTTTATTTCTTCTAATGTTAATTCGATTCCACCAATCCTTTTAACCTCGGCCGCCGTTAACTGAATAGATGACACAACTGGTGGATTCGGATAAGTATCGATAATACCTTTAGCAACTGTTCCACCCGCGTACAGGCGCAATAGCTCGGCCGCTCGTTTCGCTCCCAGTAGTGCCTGGCTTGGATGAACGCCTCGACTAAAGCGAAAGCCAGCCTCGCTATTGATCTTCAAAGCGCTGGTACTGCGCCGAATATTCATGAAGTTCCAGGCGGCCGCTTCTAATAGCACATTGGTGGTTTGAGGATTAATCTCGCTATCAATACCACCCATGATTCCACCAAGACTTAAGGCTCCTTCCTGATCCGTGACCAGGATCGTATATGGGGGCAACTTGTGCACTTCGCCATCAAGAGTCGTGAGTTCTTCGCCATTGTGAGGCAGCCGCGTATTTATGTGGATAGGCCCACCGGGATCGTACTGCTCCGCTCTTTCCCGCAGAAAATCATAGTCAAAAGTGTGATTTGGTTGGCCCATTTCCAACATCACGTAATTACTGATGTCGACGACCACGTTTATCGGCCGTTGTCCTGCCAGCCGTAATCTTTGCTGCATCCATTGTGGACTTGGCTTCTGTTCGACCCCCTGAATAACCAGAGCGACGAATCGAGGATTTAGCTCCGGATTTTCAGTTGTAATTTGCACTAAGCCATCAACTGAAGGCCCTTCTTGAACAACGGAATAATCCGGCACCTGAAGCTGTTGGTCCGTGAGAGCGGCAACCTCTCGGGCGACGCCC
>JBFFVR010000119.1:0-4893 GCA_041570685.1 Promineifilaceae bacterium (SeqCode) | reverse complement strand
AGCTTCTGCAGTCGCGGCTTCGCTTGAAGGCGAGTACGTTCCACTCCAGAAGCCTACCCAACGAATTAGGGCTCAAAATGGTCAAGTCTTTTGGTTATTAGATGAAGCTGCAGCCGGGCAACTATCAAATTTGTAACCTCTCAAGGATTTGAGCATCCAATCTAATAGACAGGCCTGCCAACTGGAAAATAACGGCCGCCAGGTGATACGAATCAGAACAGTATGTTAAGGAAAGGAAATAGATGGACAAAACAGCCGAATCAATAGGAATGAAATTTGAATTATCTTTGGACTTAGAAGCAGCCCAAGAGTTAGTAACGGAAGCCTTGAAAGCGGAGGGGTTCGGTGTTCTGACCGAAATCGACGTTCAAAAAACCCTTAAAAATAAGCTGGACATCGATTATAGACCTTACAAAATTCTCGGTGCATGTAATCCTACTTTGGCCCATCAGGCTCTCGAAACGACGGATGAGATCGGTCTCCTCTTACCTTGCAATGTTACTTTGCAACAAAACGAAGAAGGAACAACGGAAGTTTCGTTTATCGACCCACTTCAGCTTGTAGGATTTGCCGATCATCCTGGATTGCAGCCTGTTGCTGAAGAAGCAGAATTGCGTCTGCGTAAGGTAAAAATCAATCTGGAGAAGCGATAGATGCCAATTTATGAGTTTAACTGTCATTCTTGTGGAAATTCTTTCGACAAGCTGGTTCGAATATCGGCAACCGATGCGGTGACCTGTCCCCAATGTCAAAGTGAGCAGGTCAAAAAGAAACTGTCATTGTTTTCGAGCAGAGTTACGAACGATGGTTCTTCAGCCAACAACAGTACTGCAAGTTGCTCACCAGGAGGACTCTGAGGAATTTAGATTTTAACCGGCCGGGTGTCGGTGATAAAAAAAACCATAATTGCGTGATTCTACGGCTATGTATCATCCATAGATTCGGAAAAGAACTATAGGCTCGCTTACTTTCATTTCGATTGATACTGGATAAAATCTATCGACATGGGCCACTATTTGCATCTGGCTGACTGGCGGCGGCGTATAGGTGAATTGTATCGGGATGTGAGAATCGCGCCGGAAGCCGGCCGAGTTATTGCTTGGCAAGATTGGCGTGCCAGACGTAATTCTTTGTTCTCCAATCATTTTCAAAGTCCCCTGCCTGTGGAACAGCGGCGAGAATTTCAAGGCCTAAAGTATTACGATTATGATCCGGCTATGAGGGTCATTGGCCGGATTGATAGCGATGTTAGCGAAGAATCGATATTAATGAATCTAGGCCAAGATGGCGAGATATGTTTAACCCGGGTGGCCTTGGTCAATTTCCAGCTGGGAGAGGTTGAAAATCAGCTAAATCTCTTTTGGATTACCACCTATGGCGGCGGACTTTTCCTATCTTTCAGGGATGCGACGAACGGTGACCATACGTTTGGGGGAGGTCGTTACCTCTACGATACGATTAAAGGAGCTGACCTGGGTGTCGGAGATCGGGAAATCGTATTAGACTTTAACTACGCTTACAATCCATCATGTGCATACCATCCTCAATGGGTTTGTCCCTTACCCCCACGTGAGAACTATATTTCCTTTCCCGTTGAAGCAGGTGAACTAGATTTCAAATTATCTCGAAACGAGTATTCTTTGGATTGAGCAGCTGCCCGATAACATTCGAATTCGATTATCTTTCTTGTAAGACATCCAACTGCACAGCAGGCGATAGCCCGTTAGCATAATAGCATGACAATATCAAATATCGATATCGCTAAAACCGGGAATTCAGCCACCTTAGCGGTGCCTGGCAAATGGCGGGTCTTGTTACTGCTATCTTTAGCTGAATTGTTAGGCATGGCGGTATGGTTCTCGGCCTCAGCTGTAATTCCAGCTTTGACGGAAGTTTGGAATCTGAGCGAAGGTGGCCAGGCCTGGTTGACCATGTCAGTGCAAATCGGATTTGTTGTTGGCGCTTTGGGTTCGGCAATTCTGAATCTGGCAGATCGCCTAGCTTCCCGATGGCTATTCGCGGCCTCAAGCATTCTTGCCGGCTCAATGACCATGCTACTCGCCACGGTGGCCCAAGATTTGGGGTCGGCTCTCGTATTGCGATTCTTCACCGGTGTCTTCCTGGCTGGTGTTTATCCAGTTGGCATGAAAATTATGGCTACCTGGACAAAGAAAGATCGCGGGTTAGGCATCGGGTTGCTCGTTGGCGCTCTGGTTCTTGGTTCAGCCTCGCCCCACTTACTCAACTCACTGGGAGGGATTTCTGATTGGCAAACGGTTGTTTACTTGGCTGCCGGGTCAGCGATTGTCGGCGGCTTAATCGGAGCCTTATTTGTCCATGAGGGGCCTTATCAAGCGTCTGCCCCACGTTTTCGCTGGAAACAGGTTGGCAGAATATTAACCGAAAAAGACGTCGCTTTGGCCAATCTCGGTTATTTGGGTCACATGTGGGAATTGTATGCCATGTGGGCCTGGATTCCATTGTTCCTGCTGGCCAGCTTCGCTAAAAGTGGTACCGATCCGGCCATAGCAAGTTTAGCTTCCTTTTTCATCATTGGGATCGGCAGTCTGGGAAGTCTTGTTGCTGGTCCATTGGCCGATCGTTTCGGCCGCTCAAATATCACTGCTATATCTCTCGTCATAAGTGGTCTCTCCGCCTTACTCATAGGATTCCTTTTTGGGAGAAGTCCGTTATTGCCAGCGACTTTGGCATTGATTTGGGGATTTGCTGTGGTTGCTGATTCGGCACAATTTTCGGCCGCGGTCAGTGAATTAGCCCCGGCAAAATATGTTGGGACTGCGCTAACCCTTCAAACCAGTCTGGGATTTCTGCTCACCCTGTTTTCGATTCGATTAATTCCCCCGCTAGTCAATCTGGTTGGCTGGGAATTTGCTTTTGCCTCACTAGCCATTGGCCCGGCGGTGGGCATTTGGGCGATGATGAGGTTGAAACGCTTACCGTCGAGTCGTAAGATGGCAGGAGGAAAAGGATGAGAGCGGAGCAATCTACATGCTTCCATTAAACGAAAAAATAGCAGGGTCACCCGCAATTTGGGCTCGACTTTGCACGAACTTCTAGCGGTTTTGAGGAGGCTGCGCTATGTGCCTAAATGTTGGCTCGTGCTTCGTCTAGATGCGAGCGACCCTGCGCGACAGGAGAGCGTATTTGATTGTCGCCACCGACCGAAAGTGGTATTGCGGAGTACCGTCACGCTATCTTTGAAGGCCAGTGTGACCCTGGAGCCACATATCCAGACCTATCTAAATTCTGAATAATTTGACTCTCGCCGTATGACAAGCGGCCGGTGGCTTGTAGCTATGTATCCTTATCGATATAGTATCAGTTGGTAGGTCCAACAGTAGTGACATTCGTCATAGTAGATCTATGACTTTTGTCCATCCAGGGAGGATGACTGGTAACCTAGATGTCAACCGATAATTTCTACGAACAAGTTTATGTTGTGGTACGACGAATTCCCCGGGGCAAGGTCACCACGTATGGTCGCATCGCTAGCATGATAGGTGCCCCTAATGCTGCCAGAGCCGTGGGCTACGCCTTGCGGGCGCTGAAAGACAAAAATGATGATCCCGCCTACGCTGATATCCCGTGGCAGCGGGTTGTGAATGGCCAAGGTCGAATTAGTATTGTCAATCGAGAGTATGGGGCGGAACTTCAGGCCCAGCTCTTGAGGGCCGAGGGTATTGAGGTCAGCAAAGAACTCCGATTAGACCTCGAACGATACCTTTGGCAGGGCCTCCACTGGATGGAAATCGATGACATGATAGAGAAGAAAAGTAAGGAGTAAATTCCACTTGCAACTGCTGGAGGCTGGCTCTAAAATCGAACAGGTGAAGCTAATTGTTCAAATTCCTTGCCTCAATGAGGCTGAAACCTTGCCAGATGTCATAGCGGGTTTGCCCGAAATGATTAACGGAATTGATTGCATCGAGACTCTGGTGGTGGACGATGGTAGTAGCGATGACACGGTTGCCGTAGCGCAACAGATAGGAGTTACCCATATTGTCCGCCATAACCGCAATCTCGGTTTGGCCAAAACTTTCGAGACAGGTATCGAAGTAAGTCTTCACTTGGGAGCTGACATCATCGTCAATACAGACGGCGACAACCAATACCCTGCTTATCACATCGCTGATTTGGTAGCGCCGGTTGTCAATGGTCAGGCCGATATCGTAATCGGGAACAGGCAGATTCAACAAGTTTCCCACTTTTCACCCTTTAAGAAGCTGCTTCAGTTGATAGGCAGTTGGCTAGTCCGGACGGTAAGCGGGACGGAAGTGCCTGATGCGCCCAGCGGTTTTAGGGCTTATTCTCGTGAAGCAGCCCTTAGACTCAACATCTTAACTCAATACAGTTATACGCTAGAGACCATCATTCAAGCTGGGAAGCAGGGCCTAAGGGTCATGAGTATCCCCGTGGAGACAAATTCACCGACCCGCCCATCACGATTACAGCGTAGTACTTGGCATTTCATCAAGGCTCAGGCCAGTACCATTGTTCGACTCTATGCCTTTTACGAACCATTGCGGACCTTTACTTATCTTGCCCTGCCTTTCTTGCTAGCGGGCATTTTTCTGCTGGCCAGATTTGGATTTATGTATCTAATTGGCGAGCGGGGTATCGGCCGTTTTGGACAGTCGGTTAGCATCGGAATCGGCTTACTGTTGGTTGGCGTCATTATTGAACTATTTGGTATTCAAGCTGATGTAGCCAGTAAACATCGCCAACTAACCCAAGAGGTCTTGTACAGGTTGAAAAAGCAAGAGCTTGTTTCTCAAAGTGATAATCGAAGAATGGCATCTGCTTACTATCAGTATCAAGAAAATCAAGAAGCTGATTCAGAAAAGAACGAAGTCGTCAACATACCAAGACATT
>JBFFVR010000118.1:0-5036 GCA_041570685.1 Promineifilaceae bacterium (SeqCode) | reverse complement strand
GCGTTTTCCAGGCGGGAAAGGGAAGTTTCGATGTTGGAGACCTTAGCAGGCTCGCCCCCTGCAGCCTTAGAGTTATTATTGCGCCAACATCGGAATCATGGTTTGGGGCGTTTACATGAAACCTGGAGTCAGTGGGAAATCTGGTTCGCTGAATTAGAGGAAAGTCATACCTCGCTAGCTGCTCTTGTTTTCTTCCGATCTCCCCAACCCGATCACTCGTGGGTAACTGCAGCCGGAACCATGTTAGATTCGGCATCATTGACTTTGTCTACATTGGACATCCCCTGGGATGCTCAAGCCGCCTTGTGTATTCGTGCTGGCTATATAGCCTTACGGAGGATCTCTGACTTTTTTAAGGTTGCTTACAATGACAATCCTCATTTCCCTGAGGATCCAATAAGCATTACCCAGCGGGAATTCGACGCCATCTATTTTCAGTTGGCTGAGGCCGGATTACCAGTTAAACCCGATCGGGAACAAGCCTGGCTAGATTTTGCCGGATGGCGAGTCAATTACGACGTACCGCTCTTGGCCTTATGTCAACTGACTATGGCGCCGAAAGCGTCTTGGTCATCAGATAGAGCCCCTTTGACCATAAAGTTTGTAGATGGAGATGAATAATTTTTATGGGCACTGGTAAATGATTATGCAACGGGGCTTACAGTTATCCAGGTTTAAAAAGAGATAAACTCGTGGTCAGAAAGTGGTATCCATCAAGGATCTTTCAAAGGAGTTGACATCATATGGGTATTTTCAGTTTCTTAAAAAAAGAGAAGACCAGTAAACGATTGGCGATCATCGACGTTACCGATGCCAACTTTAACCAGCAAGTTATTCAACGATCCTATAAATCGCCAGTATTGGTCGATTATTGGGCCGCTTGGTGTGGACCGTGTCGTCAGCTAGGACCGGTTCTCGAAAGTCTCGCCGAAGATCCAGAAAGCGATTTCATTCTGGCGAAGTTAAATACGGAACATAATCCCAGAACTGCGGCAAGGTATAACGTTCGCAGCATACCCAACGTAAAGGCCTTTCGTAACGGACAAATTGTAAATGAGTTTACCGGTGCTCTGCCTCAAGTTCTGGTAAAACAGTTTATTAACAAGGTGTCTACAACTCCCCCTCCTACTCCAAGGCTAAAGATAAGCAAGAATCCCGCCAAACGCTTACAGCAGGGCGAACAATATTTGAGAAGAGGTCGAGGGTTCGAAGCCTTTGTAGCTTTTAATGATTTCCCCGAAAGCCAGCAAAAAGAACGAGTTGACCAGCTGATGCCTCTGGCGCAATTTCTTTTCGACATGGACGATGGAGATGGCTTCACAGGTCTTGATGAGCTAGATGAGCAATATCTGTCCGCCGCAAAGGCCATGAAAAAGAGGAAACCTCAAGCTGCTTTGAACCATTTGATTTCCGCCCTGGATTTAGGTGAGGAAATTGATGTACCCCACACAAAAATGGTAATTGAATCTCTTATCGCTCTTGAGAATCAAAACAGCGAATTTGGTCACGATTATCGCGTGATGTCAGCAACCGATTGAAAACCATGATCAACAGCGATTCACAAACAGATATAAGACAACAAAAGTAACCCTTTAATGCATATACTTTTGCGTTATTGCTCCTTCCCCTAATTTTTGCAGCCATTTAGGTATCAAAACGACCGTTTGATAACATCTACCTGCCATTTTTAGGCTAATTTGGCCGTTAAATGTTAAATATTTGATAAATAGCCAAAAAGGACTAGTTACAGAATCAATAAAGTGGTATATTCTATTTACGCGCCAAACACTCCCCTTGACCCGGGGGAGGAAGCCCACCACCCCCCAAAGGTGGGCTTTTTTTTTGTAAGGAAGCCATTCGAGTTCTTAGAGAACAATAGTGCCATATCCTTTTTCCCTTCCATGTAGGGCAATCGTCTGAATTGCATCGCTTGACCGAAGTGCGAGTTCCTCCCGAAAACATTAAAGTATAAGAAAGCTTAGCCATGAATTGGGCTGGAGATGGCCTGAAGAATTTATCCTGCCAGACAAGGATATCTTCTGCATAATCGATCCATGAGTTAACGAGGCAAGGTTGGCGACCCTCGCTGATGTGACTTTCTTATGCCCAAAAAATACTGATAGATAAACGCAATAGATCAGTGTCCTGGAGGAAGTGGTTTATGCTAAACTCAATTGATGACAAAGCGGGCTATTTAGATATTCTATTAGCAGGGTCACTAGCAGTTGTCGTCATAAGCGTCTACGCAATTTTTGATGTTCTGGCGGCCGTATCCCTGGATCTTCGCGTCAATCTAATTACTCTAGTCTCATTGCTAATCGTAGGAGCAGTTCTTTTGCGCAATCGTTCCGGTCAAGGCAAACTGTGGTGGGCTCTTCTAGCAGCTTTGGTCCTATTCACAATTTCACGAATCGACTGGAATTCGCGCAAACCATTCCTACGGGATTTGAACACTATTCAATTAGGTATGAGTGTAACCGAAGTAGAAGATATCATGGGGGAATATCTGGACGAAAATGGAGCCGACAGCAATAATTCGACAGGATCTTTACTTGGAGACTCAACCATCGATGATACGCGGGTATTCCGCCACACAGATTTGGGCTGGGGCGATTCCGATTGGGGGGTAGTTACTTTCAATGGGGGGAAAGTTGTGGATGTTTACTTTTCGCCAGATTAAGCAAGCACTGACTTTTTTTACTACTGCGCCAGGAGCAAAATATCAATTGGCAAATCAAGGATTTCGAATCCAGCTAGGAATAGACCTCCTTTTTTAATTCAGCTATGAAGGGCAATGTCCGATACATTTCGGCATAATCCAGACCATAGCCAACGACCCAAACATTTGGAATTTCAAATCCAAGATAATCAACCGGAAATCTGGCTTCTTCTTTATCCTTCTCTACAAGTGCACAAGTCTTTAGCGATGCCGGTAGGCGTCCGCCAAGGATTTTTTGCAGGTATTTTAAAGTTTGTCCACTATCGACGATATCTTCGATGATAAGTACATGTTTGTCAGTGATCGGCTCTCTTAAATCCATTAACAGCCTTACTTCACCCGATATCGTCGTCCTTCTACCATAGCTAGACAGTGCCATGAAATCAATGGTGTGGGGGATCGTGAGATGTCGCGTGAGATCGGCTGCAAAGATAAAGGCTCCCTTCAAGATGGCAATGACATATAGGCTGCTGACCTCCGAATAATCGGAAGAGATTTGATCGGCTATCATACGCACCCGGTTTTGAATCGTTTCTTTTTCGACAATGACCCGGGCTAAATCAGGATTTAGATCGCTCATTTCTGGCTCCTTGGCTAGACAATTTAGGAAACACTAAACGTATCCAAGAATTGGTTTAGCTTTTGATGTCTGCAACCGAATATTTTTGAAAGGACGAGGCAACAGAATCAACGACCTCTCTCCAAAGCTTAGCACCAAGTTCGGCGGTTGCATAGGTCGGATCCCCGATAACGCCAGATGACGAATATTGTGAAAAGTCTAGCTCTGGGTCCAACCAATCAACCTCGTAGCTTTTGGGATCATAGATCTTTTCTAATCGTACAGCTTCAGGGCGCAAAAAAAGAGCAAGCGACGTGGTAAAGCTATCGGCATGGCCTCCTGGCACTGTTGGATCCCCTACTCGATTCCATATTTCAGGATATGGCCAGTCCGGTAGAAATACCTTTTTCTCTTTGGCGTAAGTGGAATTGAAGGTTACTTGCAGTTCGGTTAGATCATGTTGGCCACATCCTCGCCACAAGGCTATTCGCTGAAAACCTTGTTCAGCCAAAGAGGTCAATATTGCTGACAATATCTCAATATGTAAGGGATGGGGCAAATCAAGATATCCGGTTCCATAATTACGGTGTTCTGGCGTTGGCCCCAAGGGGATTGCCGGTAGGACGAGTATCTTCGTTCCGTATTTTTTGTTCGCGTGTCCGGCCGCAGCCAGACAAACAGTCTCGGCCAGCCAGGTGTCAAAATCAACCGTCAAATGAGGCCCCTGTTGTTCAGTACAACCGGTGGGAATAACAGCAAGCGCCCCAACTGATAGTAATTCTTTAATTTCGAGAAAAGTGTGATCCCCAAAGCGCATATTTATAGCGGCGTCAGAAAATGAATTTACCCGCTCAATAACCAGATTTGTAGGCAATGACAACCAGCCGATTGGCCAAATTATCATAAGGCGTACCTTCGAGTCCGCCATATACCTCGACCACATCAAAGCCTACGCTTCGCAACATGAGTTCTAATTCGCTGCTGGAATACAGCCAGTGATCAACGCGATATTCTAGACGCCGATCCGGGTAAATGAGTAGCCAACGATTCTCAATCCGATTCCAATTATCAACAACTTTTCTCTCTTCGAGAAAAATGATGTCTTTGTACTCTCTCCAATCTCTTTCCCTGAATATACGGGCAAGCACCTCCTTTCCTGTGAGCTCCATCAACAATCTACCTCCAGGTCTGAGACTTTCAAAGATATTGGCCAGGACCTGAAGGTTGTCGGCCGCTTTCTCGAAGTAGCCGAAGGAAGTATATATCGATAACGCCAGGTCGTAGGTTGATTGGCGAATAAAGGACCGCATATCATCCTGAATAAACTCGATATATAGATTTTGCTCGTTCGCGCTCGCCCTCGCCTGTTCTAGATAAGGTTCAGTCCGATCTATCCCCGTGACTTCGAATCCCCGTCGGGCCAACTCCAGAGAATGCCGGCCTGGACCACATGCTACATCCAATATTTTCGAGCTCGGTCCTGGGTTTGTTAGATCTAAAATTTTATCAACTTCGAAAGGGGTGGCAGCCAATCGCTCCTCATGAAACATGAAGGGCGCAAAGGCTTGCCAAAATTCATCTTCACTGTGCCAAGAGGTCGGCTCATTGATCTTCATCAATCTTTCGTTTCCCTACTTCCTAAATTGAGCCAATGCTTACCCAATTTCTACTGAATTTAAGTGAGCATTACGAACTAATTTTCCAGCGTCATTGTAAACTATCGAATCAAGCATAATAAAGGCAGTATTCTATTTTCTT
>JBFFVR010000117.1:0-5100 GCA_041570685.1 Promineifilaceae bacterium (SeqCode) | reverse complement strand
AGTGCTCGCTGGCTCTAACTCCCAAGGGCTTTTCTCCAGAGCGGTTAATAGACTACCGCCTTTCATTAATCTCATAACCAAATAGGCGCCATCTGGATCCCGCCAATAATCATATAAGGGTACGATAAAAGGGTGTTCCAAGCGGGCGACGGTCTGAGCTTCATCTTCGAATCGTCGGAGGAACTCCGGATCGTTTGCATATTGCTGGGAGATGACTTTGATCGCCACCTCCCGGTCAACAGCTGACTGATAGCCTCTATGAATGATACCGAATGAACCGACCCCGATCTCTTCTCTGACTCTGAAGAGTGTAACACGAACTCGAGGTGCTTCCCGGTTTATTGACGGTTTGGACGATTTTATTGACGGTTTTCTGTCTTGCTGTCGAAATTACCCCAGAATCGCCATTCAAGCCCATTTATTTAGCTAGTTCAGGACTAATTCCATTAATTGTTTCGGCAAGCTGTCTCCAATTCTCCAGAGGTAGCGGAGCCAATATATCAACCCTCTCATTTATTGACATTTTTCAGTGTTTTATTGACGGCCCTATGACAAAGCATTAGCGGCCAATTGAGAGACTGCATCCATCGATTCGACGCGACCCAGAACCAATGGTTCTTGGCAAAACGCAAAGGAGATGGAGCAGTGAGTAGGAAATATTCGACCAAAGCTATATGTGTCATTATCCTGGGAATCCTCATTCTAGTCGCCGTTTTACAATCAACTTCAGGGAAAAATGAGGGAGCCAATGGACAGGAGCAGGCAGCTCCAGCCATGGAAGCCAATCCGAGGCAGGCTAGAGTCGATAGAGATCAATTTGAAGCTATCGCGGCCATACTCAGGCAAAGTGCGACTGGAAGACATTTTCTCGGCTTGAAAGAGGTCTATTTGCTCGAAATCCAATATGAAACAGGTCTTGGCTCCCGTTTTCGCCAGACCGAGAACTTAATAGTTTTAGACTCTAACCTTGATGCTTACAAAGCAGCGCTGATTTTTGCCCATGAAATGCATCACGCCCGTGTTTATCACGAAGGAACAAAGGCTGATCTCAATTCCGAAGCGCGCCAAACCTATATCGACCTAAAGTTGAAAGAGGAAGTTGAGGGCATGGTAGCTAGCATTCAGGTGAAGATGGAGCTGGAGATGGCAGGTTTACCGGTTGCCGAAATAAAATTACCTCTGGAGAACCATTACCGTCAGGCGTTTCAAATAGCCAGTGATCAAGCTAGACGAGCAGATCCAGCACTGAGCGCGTCTCTACTTGAATCCATTGGTCAAAATGCGGGAGAGAATGCATTGTACGAAGCTTTCGCCAGTGGCGAGGTTAAAACTTCAAATACTTTCGAACCATACCCCGATTATTATGGCCGTGACTGGGATAGAGCCCATCCATTTCAGGCGTTTATAGCCGACGTCTTTGGCGGATAATTCGATTAAGCCGAACTTTTTGCGGCCGCGATGAAATCTCTAACCAACGCATGATCTTTTTTTCCAGGTTGGGCTTCGACGCCACTGGCAACGTCAACGGCAAAAGGAGAAACCTGGCGAATCGCTGCCTTCACATTATTTGGATTGAGACCACCGGCGAGCATAAGCCGAGATGTGCTTTTGGCAAGATGAGCTGCCACCGACCAATTAGCCATCTTCCCGCTACCCCCATAAAGATGGGGATCGTAGGCATCGATCAGCAAAGATGGCAAATCTTTACTGTCAGGAGCAAGAAACCATTCGGCTTCAGCTTCAGCTTCATCTTTACTCTGCGGCCGCAAAGATTTGTATGCCCGCCCATAAATGACAGAAGTTGGATCCGCCACAAGATTTGGCGTTTCATCGCCACTAAGTTGGGCAAAGTCAAGTTCACAATCAACCAGTATTCGCTCTGTTTTTTCGGCTGTTTGGTTCACAAAGACACCGACCAGGGAAGGACAGATGGGCCTTTTTCGCAGTTCAGCAACTATCCTTTGGGTTTCAATTTCACTAATGGCTCGTTTGCTAGAGGGATAAATAATGAAGCCAAGATAGTCAGCCCCGGCATCGATAGCCACGAGGGCGTCTTCTAGATTAGTTATGCCACAGATCTTCACCTTCATAATCTGGGTGTTATCTGACCTTGAAGCGGTTTCGGCCAAGCTGACCGCCTCTAATTCTATAAATGATACCCCCGGAATATTTTTCAGGAAATTCCGGGGATGTTTCTATCAGCTTTAATCAGCTAGATCTGAGGCAATCTCTAGCACGGTATCTTCTTTGGCAACTACAGGGCGGGGAAGATGGTGAACAATGCGAGGCGCGTATTTTAGGCTCATTTCCTTTGTGCCATCCGCCTGCAACTTGAGAAACAGAAATTCAAATTGTTCCTGTAAGGCTGATCCAATCTGTTCCTGGTATGACTGATCCAGATCCCACCATTGCTTCTTAAAAGGACCGATGGCTTTTTTTCTTGTTGAATAGATGAATTGATCTTCTGTCTTACCCTCTTTCCACTCCGACCGTAGGTTGTCACGAATATAGGCATAGGCCTCATCAACAACCCCCTGTGGTAATTGCTCATAGATGATATTCTGGAAACCCGTTGCCAGATGAATCTCTATGGCTCGGACTTCAGGAAATTTATTAAAAGCGCTTGGTGGCAAAGTAGAGGCGCCATGCTGGACGGCTCCACCCAATTGGTATTCTTCGCGGGCGACTCGACTCAATTCTCCCAGCGTCTCAAAATCAACCTTGACTTGCGCCAGAGTGCCGTCCGGCAAGACCACACCACCGTGGCTTGTACCGGTCTGTACTGAAATCTTGGAGATTCCTTGAAGATTTCCTATCTCTTTCAAGTAACCTTTCATAAAGGCATGAAGTTCGGGGATGGTAGAGTTATGACCACCGACCTCGCCGATCTCTCCACCAAGCGAAATAGTCACGCCAGGCGGCTCGATTTGCCGAACAAATCTCGTGATATCAGCACAAACTACATAATTATCGCGTTGTTGGGCATCAAGGTCATCATAGCCGAGATCGACCAGGGTTGAAGTATCAATGTCGATATTATAAAAGCCAGCTGCGACCGCCTCTTGAATCAGTGATTTAACGGCCCCAACTTCTTTCTCCGGATCGGCCGCAAAGCCCTTAGCTGAAACTTGAAAGTGGTCGCCTTGTACGAACAAGGGACCGCGGTAACCTTCTTTAATAGCTGCCGCAATGAGCGAGGAAGTGTATTCGACCGGTCGCTGATCCGTGTAGCCCATTTCACTTCGAGCTATTTCAAATAAAAGGGCACCCACTTCAAGTTTGTTTGCTGCCCTGAAGATCGCTCTGGAGGTCGTGTAGTTCATGGCCCTTACGTTGATGGCTGGAACCGTACAGATTTTTGGTAGCTCCTCTCGTCCAGCGGCGAGGTACAGTTCGTGAATCGAGGCCGGATAAATGCCCAGCTCCTGACCAAGTTGCCATAGAATCCATCGCGCTGTATCTCGCACCAATCCTTCGGCAAATACGGCATTGTAAACAAGGCCATCAACCTTAACCGGCAAATTCGATTCTTCGAGGATTGTGACTTCATTCTCCTTTATCTCTACGACTCCGGATAAATTATCCAGAAGCGCTTGAACTGACTTTGATATCATCGATTTTCTCCTTCAATGTTTCGCGAAGAAAGCGGTAAATTAGGTATAGTCATTCAACTTTTTTGGAAGTTCATGCTAGTTTACCGCGATATTAGTAAAGACAAGTTAATCGAATAATTTTACCATACTCATAGAGAAGGAAAATGATAACTGAGCAATTGCAAGAGCTCAGAAAGACATGGTGAATGTTCAATTTGGTATACTAAGGTAGCAATACGGTGAGAGAGTGACAGCAATGTATCTAAATGACATTCCGTAATAAATAATCGTGGCCGGTACTTTTTGCAACCGGAAGATTTTATTATCTGAGCTGCAGCTTAATCATCTGATTCGAATGATAATTTGGAGCGACTCACTGGTAGTCAATTCCGTACAGAGAAATGTAAAACTTTATACGGAGAATAGTCATGCGTAAAAGCTCTATCATAGCTGGCATAATCTTAATTGGGGCGGGCTTATTTTTTCTTGTCCTTCCGGCTTTTCCAAATATTTCCGGCGTTATCGATATATCCCATCATTGGCCGTTTATCATCGTGGCCATTGGTTTGTTGTTTCTGCTTGGGGCACTTATCGGTACCCCCGAATTGGCAATCCCGGCAAGTATCATCATTGGTACAGGCGCAATTTTGTATTACCAAAATCTGACCGGCAATTGGTGGACCTGGTCTTTTATTTGGACCTTGTATCCAGGCTTTGTAGGATTGGGTATCATCTTGAGCGAAACATTACAGGGACGAGGCAAATCTGGCCTACGATCAGGTGGGCGGCTCATTATTATCAGCTTCCTCCTGTTTCTCGTTTTTGGATTCTTTTTTGGAGCCAGGATGATCTCGGGTGTGATTTTGGCCTTGCTTTTGATAGGTGGAGGCGCTTTGATCATCATTCGTGCTCTCTCGGATGGTAGTGGTCAAGAAAAAGAAATCTCTTAGGTTTCAGAATGCGGTCAGACAATTCTACAACCCAGATCCACAGCTTTACCCAAGTTCTAACTGTCTTGATTTGACGCAATCAATGTGGGTTGGTTAGCCCACTTCCTCTGGCAATTCGGGGTTTCTGATGCTGGTTTACTTGATTAAATACGAGCTCTGCAACCTTTAAGGCCATTTGGCGTAATGAGTATCGACAACGAATGGAGGTAAAAAAATGAGTGATAAAAAATTAATGCGTTCGCAAGATGATAGGATTCTTTTTGGTGTAACCGGTGGAATCGCCGAATACTTAAATATCGATTCAGTACTAGTCCGGTTGTTTTTTGTGCTCTTTGCGCTGAGCACCGGATGGGGATTTATCGTCTACATCATCCTGGCTATCTTGATGCCGGAAGTAAAGCCGGTAGCCAAGGCGAACTCTTTTGATGAAGAAGAAATCGTCATTAAAGATGCTGCCTAGCTCTGGTTGATCTCCTGACTTCCAGGTTGCCCCTGGTTAACAACCAGAGAGCAGAATAAACGGCCGCTGTGGAATGCAGCGGCCGTGTGTATTTTTT
>JBFFVR010000116.1:0-5191 GCA_041570685.1 Promineifilaceae bacterium (SeqCode) | reverse complement strand
TGAGAGGATAAAGGGAATTGAACTTTCCGGCTATGCGATATTGTTTCAAACCGGTTGGTCAGCGAATTGGGGTAAAGAGCAGTATTTTTATAATCATCCTTTCCTAACAGCCGAAGCGGCACGATATTTGCGCAATTCCGGAGCAGCCTTAGTTGGTATAGATTCATTAAATATCGATGATACAGATGATGAAAGTCGTCCTGTTCATTCAATCCTCCTTGAAGCGGAAATTCCGATCATTGAACATATGACGAATTTGGCTTTGCTCCCAACGACAGCTTTTCGATTTTTCGCAGTCCCTTTGAAGGTGAAAGGATTCAGCTCTTTTCCGGTACGCGCCTTTGCTATCGTCAGCCAGTAAAAGTGTGATTTTACCAATTACGATACCTTATCTTACCCCCCACGATCGTCCCAGCGATTTTCACGTCTAACAATTCCTCTGGTTGAATGATAGAGATATCACGATCATAAATCGTTAAATCAGCCAACATCCCCAGAGCGATTTCACCCATCATTGATTCTCGACCAGCAGCAAAGGCGGGCCCGTGAGTGTAAGCCCCGACTGCTTCCTCCAAAGTCAATTTCTGCTCGGGATACCAACCAGATTCTGAAGGATAGCCATTCGCCCGCTGTCTGGTAACGGCCGCATGGATACCTTTTAAAGGGTCAATTGATTCAACTGGGGCATCGGATCCAAAAGCTAACAAAGCTCCTGCATTTGATAGCGATCGCCAGGCATAGCTATTAGCGGCCCGCTCACCCCAATAACGGTCGGCCATGTCGATATCTGATGTGGCATGAATAGGTTGCATCGATGCGATAACGTTCAGTTTGGCGAAGCGCGCGAAATCACCAGAATGAAGTATTTGAGCGTGTTCAACCCGATGACGCAGTTTCTTGCTATTTTCTTGGGCCGCCTCTCGGATAGAATCAAACACATCAAGAACATCATGGTTAGCCTTGTCGCCAATTGCATGAACTGTTACAGCTAGACCGTTTAAGCTAGCCTCATGGGCGATTGCCACCATTTCCTCTTTATCAGTCACCACGATCCCGCGATTTTCGGGTTGGTCATTATAAGGATCGATCATGCGAGCCGTCTGTGATCCTAAGGCGCCATCTGCAAACATCTTAACGCCGCCTATGGATATCCACTTATTACCAAAACCGGTACGAAGGCCGACACCGATAGCGTGAGGTAAGTCCTTAACCAGTATATTCTTGACGACCCTCAGCCTAAGATCATTGGCTTCATATAGAGACTGAAGGGCCGTAAAACACGAACGGCCGTCAAAATCATGAAAGCCTGTTAAGCCTACTTCAAGGCAACGTTGCTGGGCATCGCGCATCGCCGCAACAACTTCATTTTGACTCGCTCTTGGAATGACCTTTGAAACCAATTTGATCGCATTCTCAAACAGTATTCCCGTTGGTTCGCCATTCGGCCGGCGCATAATCTGGCCGCCAGGCGGATCAGGTGTTTCAGAGTTGACTCCGGCAATTTTTAAGGCCTGAGAATTTGCCCAGGCTGCATGTCCACTCCTGTGATGAAGAAGGGCTGGCTTAAGATCCGTCACTCGATCCAGGTCGTCCGAACTCGGAAAAGATCTGCTCTGCCAATCAGTCTGGTTCCATCCTCTTCCTCTTAACCAATTACTTGAATTCGAAGTGTCATTTGCTTGGTCTACGATATCTAAGGCTTCATCAATTGATTTCGTTCCAGAAAGATCGATGCGCCGAAGTCCGAGAGCATAGGATTTAAAATGCAGATGAGCATCGACTAAACCAGCGGAAATGCTACGGCCATTGAGATCAATGATCTCGCCCCCAACGGCCAACATATCCTTCATTCCGTCATCCGCTCCAATGGCAACGATCCTGTCACCCCTGATTGCTATAGCTATCTTATTAGTTGGCTTCGTATTGCCTGAAATTAGAACGCCATTGGCGAGAACCAAGCTTGCTGACATATAGGAACACCTCAATTGTATAAAAGAATCTGTTTTCGAGATATATTTGTGACGATTTGAACGAAATATAAGCGTTGATTCCTGCCGGTTATCGAACTTGTTTATATAATCCGGTCACCGTGGTGGAAATTAGGATGGCGAATTGGTTCGCCGCGGTGACCGCTAAAAAGGCCACAATCCCAAAATCAATATTGAAATCCCAGTAACTGTTAAATTATCGAGACCCCAAGGAGAAATCGCTTCGATGAGTGTGGCGGCAAAAATCGTCACCAATGAAGGAGGAATCGCTTCAAGTGGCGTTAAGACAGGAGAACCCGGTATCGTCCATAACGCCAGCCAGGTGAAGAATCCACCCACTATCATAAAAGTTGCTGAACCCTGCAAAGTCCTTTTCTCACCGAATATCAAATAAGAATTTTCACCGTAACTACGACCAACTACTGACGCGAGGCCATCACCCCAGGTTAATGGCATAAGAGCAGCTACCATTAAGGGTGGTTGATCCCAAAATATTAGGGTCACGATCGCGGCCGCGATAGGGAAATAGACAGTGCCAAGATTTGTATGATCGCTGCTTGCCATGAAAGAGAATAATCCATAGTGCCAGTCTAATAGATCAATTACGGCAAAAGCAAGAGCGGCCAAAACAAAGGGCCACGGTGAATCAAATAGAAGCGGGACCAACCAGATCAACATGCCAACGCCAATATGGACAAACTTACGCGTGAATTCAACCCCATATCCAAAAGATCGGCGAAGAATTTCCGCAATCAATAGAACACCAACGATATATCCCAAGGCAATAAGCAAGCCTATAAAGTTATTCATAACGTCATATCAGGTTACGCATAACGAATTAGGAATGATTGAATCGAAGAATGTTGATCACATTAAACGATAAGGTGATCGTAAAGCATATCAAGACTAAGGTCTGGAACAACCGTGTTACCGGTCTGCAAAGTCAGACTGGCGGCAGCCGCACCTAATCTAATTGCTTCAGTTGTTGGCAGATCGTTAATCATGCCGAACATAGTCGCTGCAGTAAGCGCATCTCCTGTACCGGTGCTATCAACCATCTTGTAATAGCTAGCTGGGATATAACCAGTTTCATCAGAAGCAGCATATACCAGGCCAAAATCAGAGAGAGTAACTATGGCAGTCTCTACTCCAGCCTTTCTTAGAAGCAAGGCAATCTCCAGGCTGAAATCAGGATCGAAGCCGATATAATCGACATCGACTAAGGAAGCTGCCTCTGCTTCATTGGGTACGACCAAGTCAAGATTTGGAAGGTGTTGTCGCAATCGAGTGGCGAGTCTGCTAGAGGATGGATCTGCGCAAAGCGGAAGCTCATATTGGGTAGCCAAACGAACGACCGTTGCCATAGACTCTGGCGACAGGCTACCATCCATCATAACCATACAAGCGTCACGGAAAAGTCTTCGTTGTCGATGCAGATAGCCGGGCGTTATGTGTTCCATGACGGTAACATCATCCAGGGCAACGGATAAGGATCCGTCTTTATCTAAGATCGCAATATAAGAACCGGTATTGCTGCCGTCAACAGATAAAACGTGAGCAATATTTACGCCGGATTCCTCGGTCTGGGCTACCAATTGTTTACCTACATTATCGCTTCCAACCGCAGAGAACAGGATGACATCTGCCCCTAGTCGAGCAAGATTTTCGGCTACGTTCCGAGCTGTTCCGCCCCTAACGTGGCGGATTTCGGCCGGATTCGATGTGCCTGGTTCCAGACCTGCGGTCGGTTTCCCTTTCGTATCCTGTAAGATAGCCCCAATAACAAGAACATGATCACCCATATGGTTACCCCAAATTTCGGCTTCTGATTAAAAATCGCGAAGCCACTAGCAAGCACGGTAAAAATGTAGAAACTTCTGGTCAAAACCAGATAATTTGTCCGATGGCACAATAATCATCATCCATCGGTTAGTTTGGGTAAATCGTCTTGGTTGGAAAATTCTGCTTTATCTCTACGTAATCGTCGCTTCAGCGTAGAAAGGCGAGAAAGGACGAGCGGAGCCGTCTGGTTTTGATCATCTACATCCAGCGCTAGTAATGTATTTTCCAGCTCACCTATCATCCGGTACGCAACTTCGCGTCTCTGTCCAATCCCGACGCCTTGGCGTTGCACTCGGTGTAATTCTGTCGCGATCGACTCCACAAGTCTTGCTTTGGCTTGCTGTTCGGCTAATTCAACAGTTTCCGGTGTTGGAACCTCCTGTTCGAATTCATTACGCCTTTTTTGCTTCCAAAATGTTTGCCAGTAACGAATTGTTTGATGAACCACTGGATCAGGCAACTCAAATCGACCTAAGTGAATTTCGCGAATCTCCACCCCGTGCGGCCGTATGATTTCGCCCACTCTGCGCTCCAATTCGGATTTTATTCGAGGATGGGGATAAATACCTTGTTTCTCGATATTTATTAGTTCATCCAAGCGCGATTCAGTTACAAGTCTTGCCAGTTCGCTAATTGCCACTTCGAGTGTTAGTTCGTCCCATTGAGCGATTTTGCCCCCCAACAGATTGGTTTCGGCGTATGCCGTTTGGCGAGCGGCATCGCTACTAAACGGGAATGGCTGATCTCGCGTCGGCGCTTGTCCTGCGCTGTCAACGTGGAACGTAACACTAATAGTTGCGGTCAAGTCAATACCGTCACTGGTAACGATTTCAATTTCCTCTGATTTTCTTTCTTGCGGCCTTAAATCAACGATCGCGCGCGGCGATTCAAAGCGACTTAAAGCATGGGAATCCGGACCATAGACGTGGGCGATATGTCCATTTACCTCAGTAAGAACGGCCGATCCCGGCGAAACGTGGATAAAACCCGGCCCCCCTACTCGTAATTGGGGATTTTGACGCAAAGCTACTGTCTCTTGATTGTGCCCGAGGGAGCCCATTGAACGATTTGGAGCACCCAAATTCATCAATCTGCCAAGAAGGGATTTGGCCATCGATCGATCTGATAAATCATAAAATGATTCGAGGAATCGAACAACAACGACTCTGGCCAACCAGAACCCAACTACAAGCGGGATCAGATGTCTTAATACTCGTGGGGATAAAAATTCGAATAGAAAAAGCACGACGGACTCAGCCACAGAAAAGAGCGGGTAACTAGTAACGACCTGGCTCCAAATATTAGGTGGCGCAACTTCATAGCTAATTCGTTCGAGCTGCCAAGCATATAGCCAATAACCG
>JBFFVR010000115.1:0-5253 GCA_041570685.1 Promineifilaceae bacterium (SeqCode) | reverse complement strand
TTCGCTCGATCTGCTCATTTAACATTGCGACAATCTCGGCCATCGAACAACCGGCAGCAATCCAAGTAGCGGCAGAGATGACTTGAAGTCCCAAGCCCATGGTCAACTGTCGCGAATCGAACACGGTTACCTTCAGAGAATCAGTTGCCTCAGCTCCCAACCTGGCGGCATTTAAAATTCCGCTCAAAGTAGAAGATACATGAATGGATAAGACCTCTGTAGCTCCGAGTTCCGCGAGTTGATCATAAGCTTCCGTAAAAGCGCCCGGCGCTGGTGCTGCGGTACTCGGTGGAGGATCGAAACCTGGCAGCTGCTTGTAAAACTCCTGCCTGGTTAATTCTACTCCGTCCAGATAACTTCTTCCAGCCAAATTCACATAGGCCGGTACAACAACGATCCCGTATTCATCGGCGGTTTCCTTTGGGATATCACATGTGCTATCAGTGACAATACGAATGGTCATTAAGATCTTGTATTACGTGTTAACGATCGGGATCACTAGTGATGCCGCCCTTATTCGGCGCCTAAGATATATTGATAGATTCCCTGACCGCCGAATAGCAGTTCCACTTCGACATCAGGGAACAAAGATTGAATGTTTGAAGCGACCTCTATGGCATCTTCTTCGGCCACATCCTGGCCATAGTAGATGGATAATAGCTCGCGCTCCTCCATCTCCATTTCTTCTAGAATCTTGGCCAGGACTTCATCAATCGTATTGCCTGCAGCACAAAGTTGCCCATCAGCCACGCCAATAATCTGTCCCTCGTCAACTGCAACTCCGTCTAATTCTACGGAACGTGTGGCGATAGCAATCTCCCCACTCGCAACATAGTTGCAGGCCTCCGTCATCGATTGCTGCGCCTCCTCCAACGTTGCTCCGCTATCCAGGGCTAGTAAGGCACTGATTCCCTGAGGTGTGGTGCGGGAGGGTACAACCTGCACCTCCTTTTCGCTCAGTTCACCAGCAGCTTCAGCAGCGAGAATGATATTTTTATTGTTGGGCAGAACGATGATCCGATCCGTTTTCATCTGCTCGATAACTTGATAGATTTCCTGGGTGCTAGGATTATTGCTCTGACCGCCATTGACAATTCCGGAAACTCCAAGGCTAAGGAAAATCTCAGCCAAACCTTCTCCAGCGGCGACCGCCACAACACCAATTTGGCCAGGTTCCGGTTCAATCTGAGGCTCTGCTTGTTCCACTGCAGGCAGTTCAGAAGGACCAATGATGTCCTCCATTTGAATTTGCATATTCTCAACGACCACGTCAGTAATTCGGCCTAAGCTAGCGCCAAAACTCAGAGGGACGCCGGGATCTTTTACGTGAATATGTACTTTAACAGTTGATTGATCTCCGACGACGACGGTCGAATCACCCATCGCGTCAATTGACTGACGCACAGAATGGACATCCAAATTCTCGCCAACCAGAAGAAATTGAACATCATAGGGATTCTCCAATCCCTCTGCAGGAGCTGCCTTAGCTTGAGCCGGAATCTCTGCCACCTGTGGTTGTTCAGTTTCTAGGTACAACTCGCCTTGTACATATCGCAGCATGCCATCAAGGATATATACGAGGCCTTGACCGCCCGCATCCACAACACCTGCTTGTTTAAGTATCGGCAACAGATCTGGGGTACGCGCTAACGACTGCTGGCATCTCTCACAGACCCGTTCCAGAAGAAAACGTAAATCCCCACTCTTTTTAACGGCATCATTTGCTTCTTCGGCCCCTTCTCGTATGACCGTTAAAATCGTTCCTTCAACGGGTCGCATGACGCCTTTGTATGCAGTATCGGATGCTTCAGTCAATGCTATAGCCAAATCGGTGGCGTCAAAGGTGTCCTTGTCTTGGAGGCCTTTTGCCAGACCTCGCCAGATTTGACTAAGAATGACCCCGGAGTTACCCCGGGCGCCCATGAGGGCACCATGAGAGAGCTCCTGCGCCAATCTGCCCACATGCGTCTCCTCGCTGTCCTGAATACGACCGTATGCAGAGCGCATGGTTAACAACATATTCGTACCCGTATCACCATCCGGAACCGGGAAAACGTTCAGGTCATTAACCTTCCGGTGATTCTGGTCGAGCGCAGATAGACCCGCCTGGGTTAGTTTGCGCAGCTGCCGACCGTTACAGGTACGCCACTTTTCTTCTGCAACCAGAGAGGAAGTTAGGTGTTCCTCACTCGCATCGGTCACAACCAGACTGCCTCCATTATCATGATTTTCCATTGCTCAAGCGCAGGCCGTGAACATACACATTGACTGCCCTAACCGGAATGCCAATGGCTTGTTCGACATGAAACTTAACGGTATTTTGGATGCTCTCGGCGACTACTCGAATTCGCGTGCCATACTCGACGATGACATACACATCGACGACGATCTCATCTTCATAAATCGTCACGTCGATACCCTTTCTGCTTTCGCGAGATAAAAGGGTTGAGATCCCATTAATGATATTTTTATTAGCCATGCCGACGACGCCATAACATTGGTTAACTGACCGGTTGGCAATGGTAGCTACTGCAGCTTTCGAAACATCTATCTTTCCGAATGAACCATCTTTCTTGGACACTTATGCCTCTCCTAATATCTTGCACGAAGCAGGCTACATCCATATAATATCGTATCTTGTTCGTTTTGAAATCAAGCGACCACAATTGGTCGCTTTTAGTTTGTCTATTTGAGGTGTGATTATGGCTAAATGCGAGATATGTGGCAAGGGACCTCAGTTTGGTCACAATGTAAGCTTTTCGATGAAGCACACGAAGCGGCAGTTTAAACCCAATATTCAGAAAGCAACGTTTTATGAAGGTGGTCGTAAAGTTCGCAAATACGTGTGTGCCCGCTGCCTAAAAACCGAAAGTAAAACTGTCTAATTATCAAGATAAATTTTTTATCGCGATATCGAGCCAGCCCCTAAAGGCTGGCTTTTTTTGCTTCTAATACGCTAGTAATTCGAGAGATCAGTTAGCTAACTAGCCAGAACACTGGTTAACACATGTTTGGCGCCGGCCGACAGTAACGCTTCTTTTATATCGTTTTCCTGCCCCTCATCCACTAGAGCGATCATGTTGCCACCTCGACCAGCCCCACTCAGTTTCGCGCCCAATGCACCATTAGACATTGCCACCTGGATTAGCTGTTCCAGTTCAGGAGAAGAGACCGTCATCTCCTGTAAATATCTTTGATTATCCACCATCAAGCGGCCGATTTCATTCACTTTTCCATCCTCAATATAATCTCGGGCCGCCGAAGCAATTCGACCGCAATGATCAAAGAGTTGTTCGTATTTTGCAGGCTCTTCTTGCCACCTTCTACGGACATCACCAACGACATCCTTGGTTTTGCTTACAATACCAGTGTCAGCTACCAGAAAAAGCAAAGGATGGGAAACCGAAAAGGTCTCAATCTTATTTCTCGGTTGCTGACGAATAAAAAAAACAGGCTTTTCGTAGGAAACAACCGTATTATCAATGCCAGAAGGTGTCCCGTGCAGCAAAGTTTCCACTTGGTAGGTAAGTTCTGAGACTTTCGAATCAGTCGCCAACTCTGAATATGCCAGATGCTTCGCTAACGACCGAATGACAGCGGCTGCCATCGCGGCTCCACTTCCAAGACCGCTAGCTATCGGTATCGTACTACGGACGGTGACTTTCAAATTGGGCAGGCTACTAATTTGAGCAGCTTGGACAACTACTCTAACAGCTTGGGCAAAAGGATCACGCTCTTTCGCTTCTCTAAGCCAATAATCGCGGCCGATATCTGGAGCGTATAACCGGACACCCGAATTCCAGCCATCTTCAACCAGTGCAGACGCCCGTACTTGCGCCAATGGAACCGCAATTGCAGGACGGCCATAAACTACTGCATGCTCACCGAAAAGGATGATTTTACCCGGCGCAGTGGCCGAAGTCTGGGCCATAAATGCTAAATTTCCACGTACAGAATCAAAAACACCAATAGGGCCCATGAGCCGATCGTTGCTTGAAGTGCTCGGTCTCTTAAAAATATCTCTTCTGGTGCACCCCCTTCATGGCGAACGTGAATCAGGTAGAGGTAGCGAAAGACGGCGTAAAGCACGAATGGAATTGTTAGCATCATCAGATTGTTTCCAGGCAAGCCTTCCGCCAAAAATGTGTATAGAAAGTAGGCAACGATGGCGCTTGTCGTAACTATTCCGATTAAACGATCGATAAGATCCAGATTATATTCAGCCAAAATAGAGCGGTGATTGTCCGCTTCGTGACCCAACAAGACGAGTTCATGACGCCTCTTACCTAAAGCTACAAAAAGGGCTAACAAGAAGGTGCTCACATAGAGCCAGGGTGAAAATCGCTCGACACTGATGACGGCGACACCAGCAGCTACTCTGAGAATGAACCCAGCAGCTACTACCATCACATCGATCAAAACAACATTCTTAAGATAAAAAATATAGGCTACTTGAATAATTAAATAAGTTAATAACACCAAACCCAGCGTGACTGACAAATAAAATCCAGCTATCAGTCCACTTACAGCCAAGACGACCGCTGTGGAGGCCGCCAGGTTCGGATTTAATTGTCCCGCAGCTAGCGGCCGGAACTTTTTTTGTGGATGCTGCCTATCCTTTTCAATGTCCCTGAGATCATTCACAAGATAGATGGCGCTGGATACCATACAGAGCAGGACAAACGCGGCAATAGTTCGAGCCACACTAACAGGGTCAGTCAACTTGCCATCAAAGAACAGAGGTACAAAAACAAGTCCGTTTTTGGCCCACTGTCGGGGCCGCATCGATTTGAGCAGAGCTACTAGCAATTTATTTCTCCAGAGTAGATCCTAGGTAGGATTATACTGGCTTCAAATACTTCTTAAATTCTGCTTGAGGGACAAGGTCCACGTCGACAGCAAGCATAATCAAACTTGCTGGTGCTTACACGATTATTAATTCTTGCTGTCAAAAGAGAAACGCATCAGTGATTGTTCAGGTAAGATGAGAGGAATTGTCCGGTATAAGAACGTTGGGTTGCAACTATTTCTTCAGGGGTGCCCTGAGCAATGATATGACCTCCCTCATCTCCTCCTTCAGGTCCAAGGTCAATTATATGGTCAGCTGACTTTACAACATCAAGGTTATGCTCGATCACAACAACAGTGTTTCCTTTGTCAACCAGCCTCTGCAGGACAGCAAGCAGCTTGCTCACATCATCAAAATGCAATCCTGTTGTAGGCTCATCCAGCACATACATGGTTTTTCCGGTC
>JBFFVR010000114.1:0-5273 GCA_041570685.1 Promineifilaceae bacterium (SeqCode) | reverse complement strand
GATCTACCAGTGATACCTGAGGCGGTGTCACATCCCACTTGACGACCGATGCTGCCCAAGTCAAGCCGCCGCCAAAGCCAACAAATACGACATTGTCATCTGGCGCTAGTCGTCCTTCTTCTACGGCATCGCACAAAGCCAATGGAATCGAGGCGGCCGAGGTGTTTCCAACCTGGTCAAGGTTAAGGTAAAAGCGATCGACTGGGATGCCAAGTCTTTTCGCTGATGTTTCGATGATTCTCCGGTTAGCTTGATGGGGCACTATCAAAGCGATGTCGTCAATATCAAGCTCAGCTTTTTCCAATACATCGCTGATAACGTCACTCACCACGTTGGTGGCAAATCTAAAAACCTGCCGCCCCCTCATTTTAATCGTATTTTTCTTGTGCCCGTTATGCAGATATTCAGGACCAAGCGTCGGCACTGGGCTGTGATAGACGGCAGGCAAACTCAGCAAATTTCCCCCCGAGCCGTCGGAACGTAGTGAAGAGGCCATTGTTCCCCCAGGAACGCTCGATCCCTTGAGAACAACCGCGCCAGCACCATCTCCGAAAAGAATACAAGTGGCTCGATCCTGCCAATCCAGCACGCGAGACATCGTTTCCGCACCGATTACGATAGCGTTTCGTACGGAGCCAGTCGCTATCGCTTGAGAAGCCATGCTAAGTCCATAAACAAAACCAGAACAGGCGGCGCCCAAGTCGAACGCACCGGCCTTCGACGCCCCTAAATAGTCTTGAACACGACAAGCAGTGGAGGGGAAAATATACTCTGGGGTTGAGGTGGCAACGATGATTAATTCAACCTGGGAGGGATGGATATCGGCAACAACAAGTGCGCGAGCAGCTGCCTCAAAGGCCATGGTAGCTGTCGTTTCTTGGGTATTTGCTATTCTGCGTTCACTTATCCCGGTGCGAGTAAATATCCACTCATCAGTTGTGTCGACGGTGAGCGCAATCTCGTCATTGGTTAGTACTCGATCAGGTCTAAAGCTTCCCCAACCAACGATATGAGCATATTTCATGTTTTTTAGCATGCTTTCCTGTGAGACAAGGCTTCATTTGCATTCGTAACATGCATACGAATCTCGGCTTCCTAGTTCTTTAACCCGATTGTAGGCGAATCGTTACGATGGAACTTGAGTGCGTTGCCTAAAGAAGATTATTTAGACCGAACTGTAATCGATGATCTTAATTCAAATTAGAACTTGAATAATGCATGAGGAAAAAGTATTTCACCAAACTTCATCCATCTAATCCAATTGTCCTGGTGCAGCGGGCCACAAAATGACGTAGTATGCTACATTCAAATTCCATTAGAGGCAATATATTGGATTGTGATTCCTGTATCCTTTACCCAGGAACGGAACCCTGGGAGAATTCAGTTTGTCAAGAACAAGCCTTTCAGAACGCTTTTTTGTTTAATCAGCATATCACAGGAAATTATCATATACGTTGGTGGCATCATGCGAGTCATGGACGTATGATTTAGAAGAACCTTGGGAAGTTCAATCATTTTAAGAATATTAGCCAGGGATTAGCGTCAAAAATATCTGGCACTATTAGCGCGGTTTTTTGTTTAGTTCCCAATGAATAATCTTATCGACAAGCAGGAACCAATACAGCAAAAGAACGGCCAAGGTAGAATGGTGAAGTTCATCCTTGGTTGCCTGCTTATTTTTTCCTGTTTCACGTGTTTTATTCTGTTTCTGGCCGGTGGGTACATTACCTTCATGCGTGGGGATGAGTTGATAGCCAGTTTTTCGGTTAGTGGAAATCAACTAGAGACAATTCTGACACCCTCGGCAAGTCCTAAACTGCCTCCCTTGCAACCAGCTCCTCGCCAAGAAGAGCCAAAAAGCCTACCCCCAACATTCACCCCATCTGGTCAAAACCAGCCGCCATTGATAATCCCATCGCCCACGTCCTCGGCCGATGAAGAAATACTAGATTTGAACCAGGCTGAGTTAAGTCTGTTGGCACTCTTGAAGACAAACTTTCCAGCTCGCGATTACTTCGATGGCGCCACCAGATTGGGAAAGGTTGATGTTGGCCCGCGAACGGTAGAACCCCTAAATTTTGAATTGGGCGATTTGCATACATTTTCTATTGACGAAGGAAGTCGCGAAGCTCAATTGATGGCAGTGACAGAGTTTACTTATTTTTGGGTGGAGACAAGTTTACTTCTTGAGGAAGAATCGATTATCGCGGCTGCTTCTCGATTTGAAAAGGAATTTTATCCTGGTCTGGACCAAATCTTTGGTTCCGAGTGGCGGCCTGGTGTTGATAATGATTCGCGCTTTTCAATTTTGCATTTAGACGGCTACGGAGACGATACTGATCTTGGGTTCTTCAACAGTGGCGACGAATATCCCAGAAGCATCAACCGATCGTCGAATGAACAAGAAATCATCTATTTGAACATGCGAAACTTGACCTTGGGAGAAGATCTTTACTTCGGAACCCTGGTGCATGAATATCAGCATCTCGTCCAGTGGAACGCCGATCACAACGAATCGATCTGGTTTAACGAGGGTCTTGCTCAATTTGCCGAGCTTTATAGTGGCCTTGATACTGTTGACTCTGACCTCGATTATTGGTCAAATCCGGACATACAGCTTAATTCCTGGGATTATGATAACCAGGATGACTTGTTTGCCCATTATGGCGCTGCTTACCTCTTTGTCGTTTATTTCTGGGAGCAGTTGGGAGATGCGGCCCTGCGGGATCTCACCCAGCACAAGGCCAATGGGATGGCTGCTGTTCGTCAAATATTGGCTAAATATCAACCTGAATTGAGCCTCGAACAATTTCTGGCCGATTGGGCGCTAGCTAATTATCTCGATGTTTGGGATAACTACGATCCTTATCGTTATGCGAACCTTCAACTGCGACGACCAATCCATTCATCGGAAATATCCACTCTGCCCTTCGAAGTTGAAGCCACCGTGAATCAATTCGCGACCGATTACATTCAAATCAAGAACAGCGGGCCAATAACAATCGGATTTGTGGGCGATTCGAGCCTGCCGCTTTTTGAGGCAGAGTCCAGAGGAGATGGGCTAGTATGGTTCGTTCCGACGCTTGATGAGATCAACGCCACTCTGGAGGCTTCTGTTGACTTGCGAACTCATGAAAGTGCTATATTGCATTTCAAAGCTTGGTTCGATCTCGAAGAAGATTATGACTTTGCCTACTTGAGCATTTCATCTGATGGAGGTCAGACATGGGACTTGCTCAAACCGGTCTATGCGGAACATGGAGAATATGGCCCAGCCTTCGGTGGCAAAAGCATCAATTTATCGGGCGGTCGGGGGGGCTGGGTTAACGAGCGAATCTCGATTTCAGATTTTGCGGGCCAACAAATCATCATTCGCTTCGACGTACTAACCGCTTCGGCCAGTTTGGGTACAGGATTCGCCCTGGATGACATTCAGGTCACCGTGGATAGCGAAAATGCAGCTAACCTGGTTTCAGAAACGGATTGGCAAAGTAATGGCTTTGTGAGGACAGGTCATCACATATCACAACAGTGGCAAATCCGGTTAATCCCCTTAGACTCGCCACATCAGATTATTTCGCTTCCGCTGGATGATCTGAGCTCAGGTCAATGGCAATTAGATTTAGGCCAGCAAGGCGGCGTTTTGGTCATCACCGCTCTTACGCCATTTGTTTCGTCCCCTGCCAATTATCGGTTAAATGTGCAATAGGCGATGTCGGTAGATCAGTTGCCTAATTTCTCGGTATCTTCTTCCTGATAAGTTCCTTTTTGCATTTGTTCAAACTGAGATTGCAACTCCATACGAGTGTCTTCCATTGCCTGGCGTGCTTCAGACAATGCTTCCTCCCAGCGATGCATCATCTCATGACGCAAATCTTCACCGGATGAGGGAGCCAAAAGAATAGCGGCCGTGGCCCCAACGATAGCACCGCAAATCGCACCTGCTAAAAAACTCAGGGTCTTGTTCATCGCATAAGTCTCCTATTTGTCCTTAAATTTTCTTGTTGTAGAGAGGTGACCTCATACGAACAATTCATTAGATCGACGAAAATAATAATTCCAGAACTGCTACAGATTATAACGGATTTGTTGATCAAGCAGAAATTATCTCCATAAGCGGTAAGGAATTGCGTCAAGCTGCTTGCGAGTTAAAATCAGTCTATTGGACCAGTCTTTGGCATTTCCCTATCCTTAGTCAACAATATTACAGTTGCATTGAAATATTGGGAGGGGTTGATAAAAAGGCTGTTGCTTATCAAGAAAGATTCAGAAGCAAGATCTCGAACAATGAATCACCACGGCTTGCTGAGTAATGTCAGAATATATTGAAGTCAAAACCAATTTTACCGATGACCCAGATGTGATTGTATTGTCTAGCAATCTTATTCTCGGCGAAGAAAGCGAAGAGATTTACACCTCCATCGAAGAAATGGAAGAAGGCACTGCCGTGGCCCAGACACTGGCCAAGGTTGAAGGCCTAAAATCATTGATAATTTACGGAAAGAGTATTGAGATAACTCGTGATCCTAACTTTGATTGGCATGTCATTGTGGCCGAAGTCAATTCTGCCCTCAAGGATTTCTTCCTTTAATGTGGACGGCCGACATAAAACTGCACTTTTTTGATGGAACCTAGCAATGACCGGTAGAAAGCCGGTATCTCCAGGGCTAATTCTCGCGGTAATCTCGTTCGGTGTCTTCGTGGCGGCCGACGACCTTACCGTTGTATCCACCATGTTGCGCCAGATCATCTTTGACTTGGAAATACCCTTGCCCGATGGCCTCGATGATGCGGCATGGATAGTTAATGCTTATCTTATCGCTTATGTTGTTGTCATGCCTTTTATCGGGCGAGTCAGCGATATACTCGGAAGGCGCCCCGTTTATATGGCCTCACTGCTATTATTTCTCCTGGGATCAATCTGGGTGCCTTTCGCCACGGAACTTCCAACGTTCATAGTGGGTCGCGTTCTAACTGCGCTTGGTGGTGGGGCAATGGTGCCAGTCGGTATGGCTATCATAGGTGATGTTTACAAGCCTTCCAAGCGACCGTCGGCCTTAGGGACTCTTGGTGCAATTGATACAGCAGGGTGGGTTTGGGGGCCTCTATATGGTGCTTTGCTGATCCGATTTTTGGATTGGCGTTGGCAATTTTATTTGAATATACCTTTGAGTATCATCGGTTTGCTAGCTGCCTGGTGGGCATTACGCGATCTACCGGAACCCCAGACTCGGGGGCGAGTTGACTGGTTGGGATCTGCCTTACTCACAGGG
>JBFFVR010000113.1:0-5278 GCA_041570685.1 Promineifilaceae bacterium (SeqCode) | reverse complement strand
TATCTACTCGAGCCTCCAGATGAGTCCGTTTTCTATCAAAATCGGGACCAACACGAAATAATGCATATATCAAAGCAAGAATGACGGCCACCAATTGAACTGGAAAAACAAACTGCTCAAGTGGCGCCAAAGCGTAGAAGGCCGGCCGTTCAGACAATGTTGTAATCAGTCCATCGGAGAGAACCTGCTGGACGACATCGTCAGAATCAGGACCAAATAGAAGGTTTAAGACCATTATCGCCAGGGTCAGCAGGAGAACAATGATACTTGCTGAATAAGCCCAAAATTGTCGAGTTAACACCCCAAAAACCAGAATCAGAAGTATCGGGAGCAGCAAAGCATTCCAAACCATATCGGTCAGCGAATTTCTCAGAATCAAGTTGAACATCATGGCTAAGCCTGCGAACGCGAACAAGCCTAATAGGAAGGTAACGAAAAGATAAAGGTCGGGGCTGGGCCTAGAGTAAAGAAATTCTGAGGTGTAAAGTTTTCGTTTACAAGTGGGACACCGCCGGGCATCCAAGGTAATCTCCCCCGCGCAATAGGAACAAATCGGATAATTCCTTTCCCATACATCGTCATATTTCGAATGATTCTTTAAACCGACAGATTCAACTTGGGTGATTTCGATCGAGTCAGAGAAGTCGTATTCTCTCGACAATCGTTCCGGATATAGAATAGCCGCCGCAGGTGAGACGGGTTCAATTTCTATTGTGTAAGAAGAATGTTTCTCTCCGCCCTGACTAATTTCATGTTGACTAGTAAATCGACCAATTCTTTGCTGCGCCAGTTGATTTTCTGGATTGAGAACAAGAACGTTTCGGAGACAAATTTCTTTATCTTCTGGGCTCTCAACAACTTCGCTCAGCCAAAGCCAAGCCGATTCATTCTTTTCATCCTTCTCGACAACTGCCAACAAAAGATCGCGGGCAAGTGCCGACTCCCCCTCCTTGAACGCCGTAATACCTCTTTCTAACCAATCTTCGATTTGGTCTCGACTCATTTATCTCAGGCTTCACTTGCCGTGGCGTCAGCCTCTTTCTCTTCTTCCTCGTCGATAGAAGGCACCTCTTCGGCGAGACCCAATCGACGTTTGCGTTCTTCCAACTGCAAATCCACCTCAGCTCGGCCAAGCGAATCGTCCATCTGGTTATCTAAACTGGCGGCATACATTTCACTATAGGCTGATGCCTTGTCTAGACGGCCTCGAATTGAATCGCCAATGCGGGCGATGTCGCTGTCCCCAACACCGGCCAAATCATCAAGACTCTTTATCGCTTTGACCGTTGCTTCTTTTGATTTGGCTAATTCCAGCAAGGCTTCGAGCTCTTTTTGCTCTTGACGTGTTGTCTCCAACTTTGCCTGAAGTTTTAGCCTCGCGTTTAGAAGAGATTCATACTCGCGTTCCTGGCGGACCCACTGTTCGTGGTATTGTTCCTGCAATCTACGGGTAGAATTCAACTCTTGTTGGGCTGCGGCTGCAAGGTCCATTTTTCCTTGCATTATTAAGGCGTCAATATTTCTATCCAGTTTATCTCCCTTTTTCTTGTATTCTTTGTACTTCCGCTCCAGTGTTTTTACCTCTCCCCCAACGGTAGCTGCTGCATCTTCTAATTGCTCAAGATTGTTTTCGGCGTCCCGTATATATTGCTTTAAAACAGCAACAGAATTGGCCTCTAAAGCTTTGTCTACCATGTCGTGCAAACTAGCTGATATCAGGGTTTGAGTTTTCTCGAGTAAAGATGCCATTACTACTATTCTCCTTTGACTTAACCAGATGTACCATTGGCCGATTGATAAACTGGCAGCTGGATCACGATTGAAAATCCTTGTGCACCGTGTTTTTCGATGCTAATTCGACCACCATGATAGTGTACCACACCCTTCGCCAATAAAAGGGCAGGATCATATTGCGATAGTTCCAAAACAAAGGTTTCAGGCCTAGCAAGCAGTACGTTTACTTCAGATACCTCTTGGCCCGTTAATCCCAAAGAACGCGTGCTGAGTACCAACTCTGTTTCTGCTCCCCTGGCGTGTGTTTCAAATTTAATATCTATTTCGGGACACGTCTGACAAAGAGTAATGATAAGCGTTATAAGACGATTCATACACTTTATCATTAATTCCGGATCGATCATTACCTTGCCGATATCCCAAGATAAATCACGTTCTAGAACAAGTTTGTGTTGGCCGCTCATAGACTGAGTCATCAGGAAAACCTGTTCTACCACATCGTTAATATCTGTGGGGTGCGTTTGCAGCGAATACCAATTTGTTGCCTGGCCTGTCCTCAATTCAACCAGCATCATGAAATCAGAAATTAGCCTCGAGACGTTCAGGCTGCCTTTCTCAATAGCCTCCAGGTAGATCAGCAAATCTTCTTCCGATTGGATGCGGTCCAAATTTACCACCATCCTATCTGAATATTCAGAGACGACGCCCAGAGGCATATTCATATCTGACATCAGTAACTCTAATACGTTTCGTTTAAGCTCCTCAAAATCACTCTCTATTGCGTTTTTGCGCTGGAAATATCGATCTAGCTGCGCAGAAATTAGAGAAAATAACAGATTGACCTCATATGGCTTGGTAATATATTCCTCAGCCCCAATACTCCTACCAAGCAGTATGTCTTTGCGATCGCCCTTGGCAGTCAAAAAGATAACAGGGATATGTACCCAAGCAGGATTCTTGCGAACTTCCCTTAGAAATTCATAACCATCCATCTGCGGCATCATGATATCGGTAATTATTAGATCTGGTTTGCATTCCGCCAGCACTTCTAAACCATGTTCTCCGTCGTTTGCTGTTAGCACGGAAAGTTCGTAAGGGCTATCAAAAACCCCTAACAAATCTCGAAGCCCTTCCAAAAGATACCATTCATCTTCTACGAGCAATATGGTCGCTGGTATCTTCTCGACCGGTGCCGGAGCAGGTGATTCAAGTGAACTCCGCCTTATTGGCACAATCAAAGAGAACTTACTACCCTTGCCGGGCATACTGGATACCTCGACACGACCACCATGCAATTTTGCTAATCCATCTACAATGGCTAATCCTGCACCGGCACCCTGTTGTTCCAGTACCTCACGGTCATGTTGATAGAAAAGATCAAAAATTCGCTCATGAGCATCCTCAGGCACTCCTATGCCGTTATCTACCACCGAAATCCAAACATCATTGCTGCGAGCCTTTGCCGAAACTACGATGTTTGGAATATTGTCAGGCTTCATAAAAGAAAATTTGACCGCATTATCGATCAAGCAGTCGAGGATGGCATAGAGACTATCTCGATGACCAAAGATTGGCGGCAAAAAATGTGGCAAATGGCAACGAACATCGGCAACTTGTTCTGGTTCTAATCCCTTCCTTGGTCCACACATTCCCAAGAGCAAACGGTCTAGGTCATCAATAAACTCAGAGCGTTCTCTTATTTCTTCTGCAGCTTGGCCAGTTCGCAGACTCAATAGACGAATTAGATTGCCTACCAGTTGGCTTAATCTCCCCGCCCCAACTTGAATTCCTCGCAAGTACTCCCGTAAACTCTCTGGATCCTCGTGAAGGATTCCATCGGCTAAAAGCTCATAATAGGCGGTCACATAAGTAAGTGGCGTACGAAATTCATGATTTAGCAGTTTGACAATGTTGTGACTAAGAGATTGTAAACGTCGTTGCCGATCGCCTTGGAGCTGGATAGCACGATCGAGTTGGCTGCGGACCATTTGCAGCAATTCGTCGCTGTCATAGGGCTTGGTTAAATAGAGTTCAACACCACTTAATCTCCCCCTTAATACATCCGTTGGCGTTCCGCGGGCGGTTAAAAAAATGACCGGAATATGAACAAAGGGTTTTTGACTACGTAGCCTTTCTAGAAACTCGAACCCCCCCATTCGCGGCATCATGATGTCCGATATAACGAGATCCGGTTCGTAATCAGTAACCGCCTGTAGCCCCTCCTCTCCATCTGTTGTTTTGATGACTTGCAGCGAATATCCAATATCCGATACTTCTAGCAGATCGGCAATACCATCCAGTAATGGGAGGTCATCTTCCACAAGTAAAATAGTGGCTGAATCGCTCATTGACCCTGAATCTCTCCATAGCTAGGCATGATTGTTCAGCGATAATGAAAAAAAGCCAAACGAATGGTAGGTAAAAATCTCCGCCTTCAAAGAAGCCGACGGAGACAGAAACGCGCCACGAACTCCGACATCTATATGCCTAGAAAAACAAGCAATTTACGATATAAGAATTATTACATAGAACGAAGGCGGCGAGCTACTACCAACAATGCCAACAGACCAACGCCAATAACAGCGATAGTTAATGGACTCACGCCAGTTTGAGGTAATTCGCTGGAACCGTCGCCACCCGATCCTGTGCCATCGCCAGTACCGGTGCCAGAACCGTCACCTGTGCCATCGCCGGTGTCGGTACCTGAACCGTCTCCGTCTCCATTTCCGTCACCTACACCAGCCAAATCCGCTGTAGCCGTTGGTGTCGGTGTTTCAGCCGCTGCCTCCGGTTCAGTTATAACCCGAGTCGGCACCGCTTCTGGTGTATTGGTGGGGGGGATTGAGGTCGGTGGTGGAACCGGTGTTTCTGTAGGTTCGGCAGAACGCGTCGCTGCGGCTTCAACTGTTTGGGTTACGAAAGCATTCTGGGTCATCACCGCTTCGTTGGTCGCCTCAATTTCGGCGATCGCCTCTTGATTTGCATCTCCGTTCTGGCGGAGCAATACAAATACTAACAAGGCACCTACCAACAAGATGAAGATACCGATAAGAGAACCAGCAGCAATCAAAAACGACCGGTTTGACGAATCTTCTTCTTCTTCCAACACAAAATCATCTGAGAACTCGTCTGACATATTCGCCTCCTGAATCTAACGATTTTAAACATCGCTGTTCATTTTACAAATTACTTCCTCCCTCATCGGGGCAAAAAGAATTTCTAAAACTATTAAAATAACTTATCCAGATTATGAATGTTGACAAACATTATCTGGCCATCCTCAAATTCAACATCTGCCCCGGAGGAAATAATTCCAATGGGCGATCCTTTCGGCTGCTCGTATATCCGGTTTACCTTGCCGACTAAAGAATTAGAACCCGAATGTAAAATACGAACAGTAGAACCAACAGTCAGCTGGTTTTCCTCCGGTCCAGGCTTTGGAGGGTAGCTGGTTGTTGGCAACGGAATGACAATTTCGCCGCTCTGAGCATATTGGCCCGTATTCGCTGACAGCAGGGATGCTTGTCTACCCTGGGACTGTTGC
>JBFFVR010000112.1:0-5303 GCA_041570685.1 Promineifilaceae bacterium (SeqCode) | reverse complement strand
TGCTGCCAGCTGCAGGGTGAACTGGCTCCCTTGCCCTTCTCGACTTATTAGTTTAATAGACCCACCGTGAATAGCGGCGATTTCCTGGGCAATGGCAAGTCCAAGACCGCTGCCCTCACCTTCTGAACGGCTACCTCTAAAGAACCTATCAAAAATGCGACTTTGCTTCTCTTCTGGGATTCCTGGACCATTATCTAGTACGCTAATTGTCACCCAGTCGCTATCCTTCTTAAGATTGATTTGAATTCTACCCTCCTCTGATGTCTGATTAATAGCGTTTATGATTATATTTCCGAGACAACATTCTATTGATGCAGGATCGTGCCTAATGGAAAGTTTGTCGGGAGGCATGATTAGCTCCAGATGTTGATTCTTTGCCTGACTTATGGGTTTCAGGTTTTCTGCCGTTTGGGCAACTGTTGGTCTAATATCGGCTAAAGCAAAATCGGTTCCACTTAGACGAGCCTCATAGCGACTGAGATCAAGAAGGTCTGTGGTAAGTCGATCCAGCAAGCCAAGCTGTTTGTCGCTTTCAGATATAAAGGTTGAGGTTGGCTCTTCGGAAACATCGGGGCTTCTAGCTAAAAGTGAGTTAAAAGTAATTAACGCAGTCAACGGAGTGCGGATTTCATGACTGGCATCGGCGATAAAACGACGCAACCATGCTCTGTCCTTTTCTAATGATTCAATAGTCAGGGACAACTTCCGCACCATATCGTTAAACTGGGTTGAGAGTCGGTCGACCTCTGAGATTTTGCTACCCTTGGCACGAACCTTTAAGTTTCCTTGGGCCATTTCATCGGCCGCCCTTCCTAGGGAGCTGAGTGGCCTCGTAACTTGGCGAGCAAAGAGAACTGCGGCACCAGCTGCAAAAACCAGAGCAATTATTCCGCTTATAAGTAAAGAGCGCTGGATGCTTTGTCGTATGACCTTACCAAAAGCGGGCCCTTCGGATAATTGGGCATAACCGACGACTTGATCATCCACTTGAATCGGAAAAGTGAAAGCTGCTTCAGATATCTCTGTCACTGGTTGTAATGGAACAGGTTCAATGGTCGCTCGAGGATATACATCTCTAAAACCAAACTCTCTTTCGGACAAAAACGGCTCTATGGCAAATGGATCCTCTTCCGGAAATCCAAATCCTCTGAGCCTCCCGTTGTCGTCTAAATAAAATTCGTATGCGGCGAATGGTTCTCGCCGTTCCGCCAAAAAAGCTTCGGTCGCCTTATCATCGAAGTTACCTGAATCGATCAAGAGTTGGTTGAACCGATCCATGACTCGAATTCGAACGCGTCCGGTAAATAAGCTAAAGCTTGCTATTTGCTGTAATTCTTCACGGGAAATACCTTCATCAAATGCTGACTCCAAAGTAGGTGCTATTTCGTCACTACGTTCACGCAGATGCTCTTGCTCTTGACGGGAAAAGTATGTTTCGACTAAAACCAACATGATTAAACCCACTGAGATGACAGCGATGAGGCTAACCAACAGGGCATTTAGCAGAAGATACCACCGTAATGAACGCTTTATTGGTTGTTATCGATTTTGTGATTCAAACTCAGGTAGTTGTTGGCGATATTGCTCAAGGTCTGGCCTGATGGAAACGCCTAAGTATGCCCGATCGCCGTCATCGGGATGGGCAGCCAAGGTTACTTGGATTGTTTTTATCCCGCCATCCATGTGGACCTTCAAATTTATGGTATCGCCCGGTTTCATCCCTGCAATAACGTCAGTTAGTTGCTGGGTACTCCTGAGGCTCTGCCCATCGACTTCAAGTATGATTGTGCCTGATTCCAGACCTACCTGATCAGCCGGCGTTTCTGGAATGACGTCAATGACAATCACGGGAACTAAAATATCCTCGCGAAAATCAGGTAGCTCGTCAAAGGGGTAAGTCCTTTCTTCGGGACCGAACCGAGGTCTATCCTCCGGAAATCTATCCCAGAATTCGTCAAAATGCCCAGGCGAATCCAAAAACGGCATTATTCCCATATGACCAAAACCCTCCCGTTCAAAACCTTCTGCTACACCTACTCCTAGGTAAGGGCCTGCGCTACCTAAAGTGACTTCGACATTTTTTTCAGCATCGCCGGTATCAATTGTTAAGGTTACTTTCTCGCCTACTTCAAATTTGTTAATTACCGTTTGAAGCTCTGCTCTAGAATTTACTTCTATGCCATCAACGGCCAGAATAATAAATCCCCTTTCGATTCCGGCTGCTGCCGCAGGACTATTAGCTTCGACACCGGTAACGACGACACCACGTCCGTCATCCAATGCTTCATCAGTTTGCAACCGACCAAATCTGAAATTCAAAGAAGGTGATAGGATGACATCGGCCCGAACAAATTGCCTGTAGGCAAGTACAGAGGCAACAGCACCAAGAATGATCAGCAAACCGACGACAAACAGAGCGACGAATACAAATACAAGCCACCGCTTATTCTTCTTTTTCACGTCAAAACCTCCAATAGCTGAGAACAATTGATAGGTTGCCCATTAGAAGTTTATCAACTGTTACTACTAAGGAATTGAAGATTTGCTTAGCGATGTGTTAAGGATTCTTAACAATCAGAAATCTCCGTCTAGATCCCTTCTGCCATTATGTGGTATTTATTTGCCTATAACCGATAATGAAGAATTCACCATACGATTTCCATCTGGCAAACGGATATCCAATATTAGTAGGTCAAACTTATCCTCGGCTGTTAAAACTCTGGCTTGATTGGCATTTGCGGCTCTAAAAACTTCGTAGTCATCGCCCTCTAAGGCATACTGGAGCCCTAGGGCGACCGCATCGTTATCTTCAACAAGTAGTACCTTTTCTCGAGACATCGAGATTATTTTAATTCAATATTATTCGGCCCGCATTCGTTCTAAGACTTCCTTAGTTATTTGAGAGTAAAGATATTTTTTAGCCGTTAGCTACCTGATTGATACCTCATCTGTTTGACCACAATAAGTAGGACAAGTAGAATTCACCCAGGAAAGGGGAACTCATTCAAGCTTCGGGGAAGTTCCCTTCAGGTGTCACATTGGCGCATAATTTATTGGCTGGCTACTTGATTGACGGCAGTTGGTTGGTGCCGGTTTGTTTGTCCAGTTAGAGGCACATGAGCAAAAGACGCGTATTGGTTTTAGAACCGAATAGCGCTTTGGCCGATCGTTTATATAACGCATTAATGGCTATGGTGCAGATGGAAGTTGTTGTGAAATCAACAGCCGGCGGAGCTTATCGCACATTAGCGAATCGGCAGTTTAATTTGGCAATCATACCTGAACGAGACAGTCAGAAACCTGCTGCCAGCCTCAGAGCGATTCAACCCGAGCTTCCGATCGTCGTTACTGCTACGAGTGCGGATGACAACCGAGTTGACATTCTAAAAAAACAGTATGATGGGGTACTGCGTGCTGAGCTTATTGAGTCTGAATTGCCTATTGTCCTTGCCAATATCTGGTGGCCGAATGTACGTCCAGGCGTTGTAAAGAGAATTGGATCGGTAAAAGGAAAGAAGCCAACTGATGCACAGTTGCAGGCACTTTGCAGTTCCCTTGAAGCGTTTGATGGTCTTCAGCAGGTTATTTTAACCCGAGCTGGTGAGATTGTAATCTGTGGTGGCGGAAATGAAACCAGCGTGAGGCATGTGGCAGAGCAAATCCGTCAAAGTTGGGATGACGAACCGCGCACGGCTCAAATTAAGATATTGCCCTTTTCTGAACATTCTGAACCTGTGATGTGGTCTACCATTCCGACCACTAGCTATTTATTAACCGTTGCCGCCCAACCTGATGCACCTGTATATCGAGTTCGAAGACAAGCATCGCATCTGGCGAGGATGCTAGATAGCGATAATTTAGCTCCAAGTGTTGAAGAGAGTCAGCTGAACAATCAGCAAGATCGGGTAACAACAGGATTAAATGTGGGCCGGACATATCATCTCGTGTGGTGGCCTATAGATCCCATGCCACAGTATGTAAGAAATCTGGTATCGGGCTATATTCAAAGGATCGCGCAGGCCAACGCCAGTGTTATTCATAAGCTCGACGTAACACCACGTGGTATTCATGTTTTTGTGACATGTCCACCAAATCGGCTGAGTTGCTGGGCTGCCGATCTTTTTAAGAAAGGCGTAGAAGAATCGATTCGATATCGATTTGGTTACTCATTAGAGCTTTGGCAAAAGGGTTATTTTGTTGCTGATGCAGAACAACCGCCTACCGCATCCGAACTTAAATTCGTTCTCGATCCTGAGGCATCCCCAATAACAGGTGCATAGAACATGAATGAATTAATATTGATCGATGGGCATGCGCTTGCCTATCGAGCCTTTTTTGCGTTGCCCATTGAAGGCTTTACGACAAAGGAGGGTGAGCCAACCAATGCGACCTACGGTTTCACCAGGACGCTGCTTGATTTGATCTTAGGTGACGATCCACCGGAGTACCTAGCGGTTAGTTTTGATGTCGGGGCTACTTTCCGGGATGAGTTATTCGCCGAATACAAAGGCACCCGAGAAAAGATGCCAGATGAATTGCGTCTGCAAATCGAAAGAATTCGAGAGGTGGTTGCTGCCCTAAATATCCCAATTCTCGAACTTCCTGGTTATGAAGCCGATGACGTCTTGGGAACTATCGCTCAACAAGCTAAACCCGAGAAGGTCCCTGTTCATATCATTACCGGTGATAGAGATCTCTTGCAACTTGTAGATGACAATACAGTGGTGGAATTGCCGCCGGGTCGATATCAAAAACAGCCAACCATTTATAACGAAGCAGCCGTCATAGAAAAACTTGGCGTACGGCCGGATCAAGTGGTCGATTATAAGGCTCTTGTGGGAGATCAGAGCGATAATATTCCCGGCGTCTCGGGTGTAGGACCGAAAACGGCTGTAAAACTATTGGCCCAATATGAGACACTTGATGGCATCTACGCTGATCTCGATAACATAAAAGGAGCGGTGGGTAAGAAGTTGGCGAACGACAAAGATGCCGCTTACTTAAGTTACAAACTCGCCATGATAGTCACGGACGCACCAATCGATTTGGATATTGAGGCTTGTGTAACCCGGGAATACGATCCTGAACCCGTTGTTGAGCTGTTTCGAGAACTGGAATTTCGAAGTCTGACAGGAAGAATATTAGACGCGTCCGAAGATATCCCAAGCCAAAGCCAGGAATCCGCTACCGAAACCCGGCTAGTGCGATCTGAACAACAACTACAAGACCTGGTTGAGATCTTGGAAAAGGCAGATGTTATCAGCTTTGACCTCGAGACGACGGGACTCGATCAACAAACGGCT